>CAZXCQ010000060.1:5632-25065 GCA_964639275.1 uncultured Desulfobacteraceae bacterium
TTTTTGCAGAATTTATGGCATAGCGAAATGCATAGGCAGAATTCTCCGAGAGATCGGTTGCATAAAGGATCTTTTGAATCTTGGGAATCATCGGCTCTCTCCTCTCTCCTTTTGGTTCAATCTGGCGTTAACCATAGTGTTTTTCGTCTTCATCAGGGGTCGCGGCATCCTGTTCGATATCCCGTGCCTCGCCCGCCCCTGTCTCTAGTTCTTTGTAATATTCATGCTGGATCAGGAGATTCATGATCTCATTGCTGCCGGTCCAGATCATGGAAAGTCGGCCGTCCCGCAGCAACCGCTCGATGGGATAGACCGTTGTGTAGCCGATGCCGCCCATGATCTGCATGGCCTTGTTGACCACCTCCCAGCTGTTCTCGGTGGCCACCTTTTTTGCTTCGGATACCAGCCGCCTGGCATCTCCCCCACTATCGGCCAGCCTGGCAGCCGCAAAGCAGAGGGCACGGCTGGCATCCAGGAGTGCCGCGGAATCGGCAACCATAAAGCTGACGGCCTCAAAGCTGTTGATGGTCCTGCCAAAGGCCTTTCTTCGGGTGGAATAGCGGGCCGCGACCTCCAGTGCCGCCCTGCCTGCGCCGACAGCCCCTGCTGCTGAAAGCAGCCGCTCAGGGACCATCATCCGGTTAAAGACGGCGTATGCCTGGTGAAGCTCTCCCACCAGGTTTTCTTTTGGCACGCGGACATCCTTAAAGACCAGGCGACCCGTGCCGCCTCCCCGCGTCCCCATGAGCTGGTAGATGTTCTGGACCTGGACACCGAAGTCCCTCTCAACAACAAAACAGCTGATGGATTCGTGAGGCTGGGCCCCGGGCGCGGACTTGGCATAGACCAGAAACCAGTCCGAATCCTGCGCCCCAACCACAAAGCGCTTTTCGCCATTTAGGACATAGTGGTCACCATCTTCCAGGGCGGTGGTGGTGGCCCCAAAAAAATCCGACCCGCCCCTGGGTTCGGTGAGGGCCTCGGCGCTGTATAGCCTGCCGGCCAGGGTGGGTGCCAGATATTTCGTCTTTTGCGCCTCGGTGCCAAAGCGGTTGACCGCCTCACCCACAATGCTTGGCATCACATAGGCGCAACCCAGAGAGGTGCCCAGTACCCCGACCTCTTCGCAGGCCGCCACGTCGGTTACCCAGTTCATGCCCCGTCCGCCATATTCAGCGGGGAACCTGGGGCCCAATAGACCCCGCGGCCCCGCCTTTTCGATAAACCAGCGGCCCGATTCAATCTCACCACTGTCCATGTCTCTGATAAACTGGCTGGGAATATCGTTCTTGACGAATTCCCTCACCTCCAGACAGAATGCCTTTTCCTGCTCGTCTAAGAGAAACTCAAACATCGCTTGCTACCTCCACATCCAAAGTCAAGAATTGGTTGGTTTGTAACATCTCAAAAAACAGGGGGAAAGGTGTGGCATGGGGGTCTTTTTTTCTTCCACATGCCTCACCACAATCGATTTATCCCCGGGTTTTTGAGAAGTTACGTTGGTTTCCACCGGCATATGCTTCACGGGAATGATGAAAAAGTCACCCAGATTACTCCCGCCGGGGATTGACGGGAAATATGGGTGCGCCTCCCTTCAGGACCCTCACAATTTCATTGGCAGCCCGGCGGCGGGTCTCCGGGGGCATCCGCGAAGATGCCGATGCCGCATGGGCGGTTAATATCACGTTATTCATGTTGAGTAGCGGATTGCCGGGTTCCACCGGTTCTTTTTCAAACACATCCAGCGCAGCGCCTGCGATCCATCCTTCCGAAAGGGCCTTGATGAGCGCTGCTTCGTCCACGGTTGCGCCCCGGCCGGTATTGATAAAAATGGCGGATGACTTCATCCGTTTGAATTGCCGCTCGGAGATCAGATGTCGGGTTTCAGCACTTAGCGGAAGATGCGCGGAGATAAAGTCGGAGCGCTCCAGCAGTTCTGAAAGCTCGGTAATCGGCTCCACCCCGTGTTCTCCCATCACCAATTCGCTAATGTATGGGTCATAAGCGATCATATGAAAACCAAACGGTTTTGCCCTCCGAGACACGGCCTTTGGCACATTACCGAATGATATGAACCCGAGGGTTTGCCCCATCAACCGGGGGAATCGATTGAGCATGGGACGGGCCTCGCTCCAGCGGCCTGTCCGGACCAGCTGATCCTGAAACAAGAGCCGTCGCCATGCACTCAAAAGGAGTGTCATGGTATGGTCGGCCACCTCTTCGATAAATATGTCCGGTACGTTTGTCACCCAGATGTTTCGTTCCGAAGCGGCATCGATATCCACGTTATCATACCCGACGGCCGCAACGGCGATAATCTTGCACCGCACTAAGGACGCAATAACATTTCGACTGATTTGCATCCCACCGGCATAAACCAGCAAGGCATCTGCATCTCCGGCAGCTTTGATAAGGCTATCCTCCCGATCGGTATCCACGATTTCAAGCCGGGCCCCTGCAATATCAAGAAGCTGTTCTTCAATCGTAAATCCCTCACCGTATACGGGAATGGATCGGGCCGGTAATTTCTGCGCCACCACCTTGTATAACCGCTCTTCTTTCACAAGAACCCCCTGTATCCATTTAGCTATTTTCAAAACTGGCACCCGCGCAGGGCAATGGGGGTTCCGAATCCTCATTGCCCTGTTTTCAAACGGCTAAAGTGTTACAACCCCCTTAGAACCACCTTTTCCTTTTGAAATAGATAAACATGATCAGGCCGATGACAAGCATGACCGACCACACCACGGGGTAAGCCCAGTGAATATCAAGTTCTGGCATGTATTTAAAATTCATACCGTAAACCCCGGCAAGAAAGGTCAGCGGGATAAATATGGTCGCAATAACCGTCAAGACCTTCATGACCTCGTTCATGCGGTTACTAACACTGGAAAGGTAGACGTCTAGCATCCCTGAGACCATGTCGCGGAATGTTTCTACGGTATCAATGACCTGGATGGTGTGGTCATAGACGTCCTTCAGAAAGATACTGGTCTTTTCCTGAATCAAGACCGAATCCCTTCTTTCGAGGCTGCTGATTATCTCCCTCAGCGGCCATATGGACTTTCTAAAAAAGATCATTTCTCTCTTTAACTGGTAAATGGTCTGGAGTGTTTGCGGGCCGGGCTCGGTGACAATCTTTTCTTCCAGTTCCTCGACCTCTTCCGCAATCTTCTCCAGCACGACAAAATAGTTGTCGACGATGGCATCGAGCAAGGCATAAAAGAGATAATCAGGCCCCATCTTCCTGATGCGTCCCCTGCCTTTTCTGAGTCTTTCTCGAACGAAATCAAAGACATCTCCGACCTTTTCCTGGAATGATATGAGGTAATCTGGCCCCAGCACGATGCTGAACTGTTCAGCCTTTAGTTCGCCGTCTTCTTCATCAAAGGAGATCATCATTAGTATGATAAATAGATAGTCTTCAAGGTCATCTATCTTTGGTCGCTGGCCGGTACTCAGGATATCCTCCAGTATCAAGGGGTGCAGACCAAATCCCTGCCCGATCTTTTCAATGACATCTACCTCGTGGAGGCCATCGATATTGATCCATGTGGTCGTGGTTTTATCCTTATAAGGGAGACATTCATCTATGCTCTTCAACTCCCTTTCTTCAAAGGTGGCCCCATCGTAATCAATGATGCGGATTCTCGTCTCTTCGACCTTTTTTTCACCCACATGGACAAGTGTCCCCGGCGCAAGCCCCGCCTTTTTTGATACCCTTTTTGTGAACCTTAGCATTCTTCCCTCCCGGTAACACCCTGGTGCTTCGTTTCATAAATTCGGTGGCATATTTTTCAGTTGAACCTTGTTCATGTCCTGGTATTTCTGGATTCCCCATCTCTCACGCTTCTCCCCAGATCACAAGACCCATGGCATGACGGCTTTCTGGATTGGGATGATTGGGGGTCAGGCGCACATTCAGACCAAAGTGGCCCACTTCATCAAAGCGCAGGTCACACTGATAGGTATGTACCTGGTTCCCGGCCGTACCGGCAGGCATCATCACCGTAGCAAAGCTGTCCAGGAACCGATCGGATGGGTCGAGCCGTCCATAGTAGGCCTCCACCATGACATCGGAGGGTGAAAGATCACCCAGGAATACATCCGCCTCTGCGTGGTACGATTTCCCCATCTCTATTTCGCTGATCTCATCCATCCGTATCCCCTTGATCATCACCTTGGACCAGTTGTACATGATCTTTTCCCGCCATCCGGCCAGTTGCTCGACCCCCTTCCAATCGTTTTCCATAAGCTGGAAATGCCGCTCTGCCGATGGGACATAGAACCGCGTCCAGTACTCCATGACCATCCGGTGGGTATTAAACATGGGGCACAATTTGTGAAGAGACGCCTTCATCATGACCAGCCAGCGCCTGGGAAGTCCGTCAGGGCCCCTGTCGTAGAAGAGCGGCACGATATCCTTTTCGAGGATGTCATAAAAAATGCGGCTTTCCAGTTCGTCTTGAAAGTGGTGATCATCATAACTCTCCCGGCTCCCGATGGCCCAGCCGATGTCCGGATCATAGCCTTCATCCCACCATCCATCCAGTATGCTGAGGTGAAGCACGCCATTGGCCACGGCCTTCATCCCGCTGGTCCCACAGGCCTCCAGGGGTCGTCTGGGGGTATTGAGCCAGACATCCACGCCCTGAACCATCAGACGGGCGACCTCCATATCATAGTCCTCCAAAAAAACTATGTGACGTCTCAAATGGTCCTGTTTGGAGATCTGAACCAGCTGCTTGATCAGCTCCTTTCCGGCCTGGTCCTGGGGATGTGCCTTACCGGCATAGATCATTTGCACCGGACTGTCTTCGTTTGTCAGGATCTGCTCAAGACGTTTGAGGTCCTTTAAGATAAGGTAGGCCCTTTTATACGGGGCGAATCGCCTCGCAAATCCGATGGTGAGCGTCTCGGAATTGAGGACCTCGTCCGCAACGGCCTGGTCGCGGTTTGAGACCCCCCGCTTTGCCATCTGTTCTTTGAGCCTTTTTCTTGTAAAGGCCACCAGTCGCTCTCGGCTCCTTTCATGCGTCCGCCACAGTTCGGTGTTGGGGATCTTGTCCACCCTTGCCCACACCATCACATTGTCGGGGTCTTCGATCCAGCGGGGACCCAGATAACGGGCATAGTTTTCGGACATCCCCTTGGAGATCCACGAAGGGATATGGACGCCGTTTGTGACGTGCACGATCGGAAGGTCGGTCTCCGGGGTCTTGGGCCATATCCGTTGCCACATCCGCCGGCTTACCGTCGCGTGCAGGCGGCTGACACCGTTGTTCCAGTTTGACATCTTGAGTGCCAGGACCGTCATACAGAACTCCTCGCCCCTGTTTCGCGGATCTTGCCTCCCCAGGGCGAGCAATACCTCCGGGCTAATCCCAATGGATCTGGCAAAGGGATCGAAATAGGCGCGAACCAGGTCCGGGTGAAACATGTCGTTTCCCTCAGGCACGGGCGTGTGGGTGGTAAAGACGTTTGTGGCGCGAACATACTCCAGGGCCTCGTTGAAGCTCAGACCGTTTTCCTCCCTGTGTGCCCTGATCCGTTCGAAAACCGCAAAGGCCGAGTGGCCTTCGTTCATGTGATAGACAGCGGGCTCCAGTCCCATGGCCTTGAGCATCCTGACACCGCCAATGCCCAGGATGATCTCCTGACGAATCCGCATCTCTCGATCTCCGCCGTAGAGCTCGGAGGTAATGCCCCTTGCCCACTCCGGGTTTTGAGAAAGATTGGTATCAAGAAGGTAGAGTCTGGTCCTTCCGATATCCACCCGCCAGGCCTGAACCCGCACCTTGTCGCCCTTCAGATCCACGTCCACGCCAACGGGAGCGCCCTTCTCGTCACGAACCCGTTTTACGGGCATGGTGGTGAACTCGTTGACCGGATAGGTCTCCATCTGCCAGCCGTCCTGGGTGAGGTATTGACGGAAGTACCCTTTTTGATAGGCGAGCGAGACACCGATGATCGGCAGGTTGAGGTCACTCGCAGATTTGAGGTGATCTCCGGACAGTATGCCAAGCCCTCCCGAATAGATGGGGAGACAGTCTGCAACACCGCATTCCGCAGTAAAATAGGCCACAAGAAACGGGCGCCCTGCCTTTCCAAAGACCTCGGGGCCGGGTCTCCGGGACATGTATCGATCAAAGCCCTCTTTGACCCTATCCATCTGCGCGATAAACCCCTCATCCTTGACCATGCTGTCAAGGTCTTCCTGCCGAACGCGTCCCAGGAACTCCACCGGGTTTTTTCTTGTCTCCTCCCAGAGATCCGGATTGATTCTTTCAAAAAGCTCCTCGGCATCATAATTCCACACAAATGAGAGGTTATAGGCCAATTCATATAGAGGACTTAGCCTATCCGGCACTCTCGGCCTCACATCCAAGGTCTTAATGGGCCTGGTCATTTCTTACCCTTTGTCTATATTCAAAAAGTGAAAATCCCCTTTCTCAATTCCAACAAACAGTCCCGACTCCTGCAATTCGGACCTGGAACGGGGAAATCTCTCCCCCTTTATCGGGTCGGTCAAAATCAGATCTTCTCCCTCCGGGAGCCACTCCGGTCGTATTTTAACATACCCATGTATTGAAGACTCTGAAAAATTGATGACCACCAGCCGTCTCTCGTGGCCCAGGCCCCAGTACCAGGCGAGCAACATCTCATGAGAGGGGTTGTCTTCCCATCCGGAGGTGGCACACATCTCCCAGTGCCCCTCATGAAATACCGGATGACTCACCTCCATCATGAGTCGCTCAGAAAACCCCAGAAGGGCTTGATCCACCGGTTCAACCGGACCGCGCCTGAGCTGGACCGGCACCCTGACCCGGCCCCCTTCAAACTGGCCGTGCTGCCAGAACCGCATCCCGGGGAGCGTTGCATGGATCAGCATGGCGGCCTTTATCCTCTCCCTTCCAAAGGCCTCAATCGCCCTTGGTTCGTCATGGTTTTCAAGAAACCGCAGCATCCTTTCCTGATCAGCAACCGGCCTGGATAAGGTATGTCTGAGTCCCCGAATGTCCCTCCGGACCATCAGGTCGTACAGGTCCTTATCATAGACGTAGTCAAAACCGGTACTGATGAGTTCCGCGCCCCTTCCCCAGTAGGCCTCTGCAATGAGCAGGCACCGATCGTTATTGGATCTGAGGCGGCTTATAGCAGCGGGCCAGAATTCACCCGCATCCTCCGGCTTTCTTAGAAAGGCGCCCCACGTCTTCTGAAATACATCGCGAAGGACCAGCATGGCCACATCACACCTGAGACCGTGGCAGTATGTTGCCAGTCCGACGAGGAGATCGGCCATGGCCTCCAGGGTCTCCGGATTTCCATAGTTGATCTGCGCCGTATCGGTCCAGGGCGGAAAGTATGGATCTTTTCCGTGGGCGATACACTGTTTGCCGGATCCGGTATCGGCCAGGAAAAAGCCCTCACGGCAATTCTCCCCACCGGTGGGGTTTTGACGGATATATCGCTGCGGATTTTTCTTGACCCAGGGATGGTCGCAGGCCGTGTGGTTTGGCACAAAATCAAGGATTAGAGACAACCCTTCGTCTTCGAGTGTCTTCTTGAGTGCCAGGAGATCTTCCGCCGACCCGAATCGGTAATCCGGGATATAGTCATGGATTGCATAGGGAGAGCCCGCAATGTCGCGCATCTCAAAATCCTTCAGAATGGACCGGCATGCCTCTACCAGGGGCGCCGCATCCCGCGCCCTGTCAACCGAACAGGGGCTTCTCTCCCATATCCCCATGAGCCAGATCAGGTCCATCCCCATCTCCTTGAGACGCCTCCACTCCCCTCGGGGTATATTCTTGAGGTTGATCTCTCTGCCTTCTCTCCGGGTCAACTCAAAGAGCCAGGTCATGAGGTTGATTTCGTAGATATGCGGGTTTTTTCTAAGTGTGCTCATGAAGTTCTTGTCCTCTCGTCCCTCGTCCTTCCATCCTATCTCGCTCGTCCATACATGACGGTCATATCAAGGAGGTCATTTGCCACGTCAGGTGTCAAGAGGTCCGGTTGGAGCCGCCACTCCCAATTGCCATGATTGGTGGCCGGTCTATTCATCCGGGCCTCTTCTCCCAGACACAGCAGGTCTTGCAGCGGAGTGATCGCCGTATCCGCCACCGACATCATGGCCAGACGCATGAGCTCCCGCCCCACAGAGTCCGGGGAGACCTCTCGGCCGACGTATCGAGAGAGTCTGTGTCTGACCTCGGGTGTTGTCTCTCTCTCAAACCACCCCCTGGCCGTGTTGTTGTCGTGGGTCCCGGTATAGATCAGACAGTTTCTTTCCAGGTTGTGCGGGGCATAGGGATTGGTGGGCAGATCATCGCCAAAGGCAAAAAGCAGGATCTTCATCCCGGGAAACCCGAAGTGGCGGATGACTTGGACCACGTCGGGTGTGATGACCCCCAGGTCTTCGGCAATAATGGGCAGCCGGGAGAATTCGCTCGTGATGCGATCAAAAAAATCCCATGCCGGCGCCTCGACCCACCGTCCGTTGATGGCATTTTGTTCAGAGGCCGGTATCTCCCAGTATCCCACAAAGCCACGAAAATGATCGACCCTGACAAAATCATACAGTTCCAAATTGTGCGCGGTTCGCCGAATCCACCAATCGTATCCCCGCTCTTTGATCACATCCCACCGGTAAACGGGATTGCCCCAGAGCTGTCCGGTTTCGCTAAAATAATCAGGGGGGACACCGGCAACGGTCCGCGGTCTTCTGTCTTGATCCAGGTTAAAGATCTCCTGGTGAACCCATACATCGGCACTGTCATAGACGGCATAGATGGGCATATCCCCTATCACCCGCACGCCTTTGCCGTTGCAGTAATTCTTTAGGGCCATCCACTGCTCAAAGAGGAGATACTGATAAAAACAAAGCCTCTCGATCGTATCCTTCAGTTCGTCCCTGGCCCGATCAAGGGCCTGGGGGCGTCTGTCTCGAAAATCGGGGTCCCAGTCAGACCAGACCCTCCCCTCAAAACGTGATTTGAGGGCGACAAAGAGCGCGTAATCGTCGAGCCAGTGGGTGTTTTTCTCACAAAACGCCCCATATGCTTCGGGTTCACCGTTAGCCCTGAAGCGTTGATACGCCTTGCCAAGAAGGGTCCCTTTGTATGTGATGACAGAATCGTAGTCCACGCGCCCCCCCGGGAAAACAGGGACGGGTTCCAGGTCCTCTTTATCGAGCCATCCGTCCCGGACAAGATCCGCCGGGCTTATAAACAGGGGATTGCAGGCAAAGGTCGAACTGCTGTGATAGGGCGAGTTTCCATGATATGGATCCGTGGGATTTAGGGAAAGGATCTGCCAGTAGATCTGTCTTGTGTCTGCCAGGAAATCACCAAATTGGTGGGCCCACGGCCCCAGATCTCCAATCCCGAACCGCGAGGGAAGCGATGTGATATGGAAAAGAATACCGCTGCCGCGCCTGCCCATATTTTGGATTTTGGATTTTGGATTTTGGATTTCTCTCACCCTGCAATTCAGCTCTTGGCCTTCGCCAATAAATGTCTCGGAAATTGTGCAGCTTATTGAAATAACCGGTTTTTGATGGCATTTTCTTTGTGCCAGCTACACGGAATAATGGAATGTTGATTTTCCCAATTGACCATTCTGTCAATTCCCCAAAACCCGTTATTCCAGTGTTCCAAGATTCCAATTGGGGCGAAGCCCGCAAGTTCTTGTCTGAGCGTTGCTAACCGCTCATGCGAAGCGTTTCCGCCCTCTCTGGTTCCCACTTTAAAAAGAGGACTGCCAGGGGCGGCAGTGTTATCTCGAGAGAGTATGGCCGGCCGTGGAACGGGACAGGTTCGGCCTCTGCTCCACCCAGATTTCCCTGACCGCTTCCCCCATAGACCGGCGCGTCGCTGTTTATGATCTCCTTCCACGCCCCCCCCATGGGGACACCCACCCGGTAGTGCTGCCGGGGTACCGGCGTAAAATTGCAGGCCACAATCAGGGCATCTCTCTCCGAAGGTCCCTTGCGCACCAAGGTAAGCGTGCTCTGTTCGGAGTCATTACAGTCGATCCACTCAAAGCCTGTGTCATGAAATTCAAGTTTATAGAGCGCCGGTTCATTTCGGTAGACCCTGTTTAGATCCATCACCAGGCGCTGGATTCCTTTGTGAAGGGGATCGTCCAGCAACGGCCAATCCAGTCCTGATTCATGATACCATTCATTCAACTGACCGAATTCGGCGCCCATAAAGAGCAGCTTCTTCCCGGGCTGGGCGTACATATAGCCCAGAAGCAGCCTGAGATTGGCAAATCTCTGCCAGTCATCACCGGGCATCTTTCGAAGAAGCGAGCCTTTTCCATAGACCACCTCATCGTGCGACAGGGGGAGGACAAAATTTTCGTGAAAGGCATAGATCATCCGAAAGGTCAGTTTGTTGTGGTGAAACTTCCGGTGGATAGGGTCCCTGGACATATACTCCAGCGTATCGTGCATCCAGCCCATGTCCCATTTCATGCCAAAGCCGAGCCCCCCCGCATAGGTGGGGCGGGACACCATGGGCCATGACGTGGACTCCTCGGCAATGGTCTGCACTGCGGGGAAGCTCCTGTAGACCTCTTCGTTAAACCGGCGCAAAAAGCCGATGGCCTCCAGATTCTCCCTTCCCCCATACGCATTGGGGGTCCACTCCCCATCCTTACGGCCATAGTCCAGGTAGAGCATGGAGGCAACAGCATCAACCCGCAGACCGTCTGCGTGGTATCTGTCGAGCCAGAAAAAGGCGCTGCTGATCAGAAAACTCTGCACCTCTTTGCGGCCATAGTTGAATATACAGCTGTCCCAGTCGGGATGAATCCCTTTTTTCGGGTCGGCGTGTTCAAAAAGATGGGTTCCGTCAAAATAACCGAGCCCGTATTCATCACTGGGAAAATGAGACGGCACCCAGTCAATGATGACACCGATGCCATGCTGGTGGAGGCAGTCGATGAGATACATAAAGTCCTGTGGCTCTCCATATCGGCTGGTGGGCGCGAAATACCCGAGGACCTGATACCCCCATGACCCGTAAAAGGGGTGTTCCATAACCGGGAGGAACTCCACATGGGTAAAACCCATGCCCTGGACATATTCGGCGAGTTCATGGGCAAGCTCCCGATAGGTGAGGGGGCGGTTTTCTTGTTCAGCCACTCGCCTCCAGGACCCCAGGTGGACCTCATAGATGGCCATGGGGGCGCTGGATCGGTTCGTTTCTCCGCGTTTGGCCATCCACTCCTCGTCCCCCCAGGTGTATTTTAGATCCCAAATGATGGATGCCGTCTTCGGGGGTACCTCATAATAGACCGCAAAGGGGTCGGCCTTTTGCACCTTGTAGCCTTTGTATCTGGAGTGAATATTGTATTTGTAGTTGGCCCCCTTTTTGACACCGGGCAAAAATCCCTCCCAGATCCCGGAGACCTCCCTGGCCCTGAGCAGATGACCATTTTTGTCCCACCCGTTAAAATCCCCCATAACCAGGACCTGCTCGGCATCCGGCGCCCACACCGCAAAATAGGCCCCTTTTTTGCCTTTTTGGCTGACAATGTGACTCCCCAACTTCTCATAGAGGCGAAAGTGACTCCCCTCGTTAAAGAGAAACAGGTCGTCGTCTGTAAGCGCGACGTTCTGGTATGGGACAGGGTGACTGCGACTCATCGGTGATCCTTTAACTGTACCCCCTCATCGTTGAACAATCGACTGATACAATTCCATATAACTCCGGGCAGAGCGCCGCCAGGAAAAATCCGCCTTCATGCCGTTTCTTATGACCCGTTTCCAGGTCCTTGAATCCTCAAAAACCGCCTTGGCCCGCCTGATGGTATCCAGGAGCGCCCTGGGCTCATAGGGGCCAAATTTGAACCCGTTTCCTTGCCGTGTTTGAGGGTCAAAGGGGATCACCGTATAGTCCAATCCGCCGGTGGCTCGCACCAGGGGAATCGTCCCGTATTTTAGCGCATACATCTGTGTGAGTCCGCAGGGTTCGTATCGAGAGGGGATCAAAAAGATATCTGTTCCCGCCAGAATGCGATGCGCAACGGGTTCGTCAAACCCGATCTTGACCCCCAGCCGGTCCGGGTGATGCGCCGAGGACCGCTGGAGCGCCTTCTGGATCTTCTCATGTCCCGTGCCCAGGACCACCAGTCCCATATCCAGGGCCAGCACCCTGTTAAGGACCTTTAGCAGCAGGTCAAGCCCCTTCTGATCATCCAGACGCGAGATCATCCCCAGCAGAGGACGGTCTTGCAAAGCGGGGTCAAGGCCCATCTCCTTGATCAACGCTGCCTTACAGCTCCTTTTTCCCTCGATTTTTCCGGGGGAATAGCGAACCGCAATCTCGGGATCTTGTGCAGGATCCCACAGACCATAGTCCACACCGTTAAGGATCCCGTGGAGAAATGCCTTCCGGTGGGTGAGTATGCCCTCCATGCCCATTCCATATTCGGGGGTCTGGATCTCCTGGGCGTATCTGGGGCTCACCGTGGTGATGGCGTCGGAATAAACGATGCCAGCCTTGAGGAGGCTAAGATTTCCCCAGTATTCCAAACCATCGGGGTGAAAATAGTCCGCTGGCGAAAGACCGGTGATCGGGAGCCTTTCCGCCGGAAAGACCCCCTGGTATCCGATATTGTGGATCGTAAAGACCGATGCCGTCCCCTCAAAGACCTCGCTGGGCCTGTAAGGCCCCTTGAGAAGTGCGGGCACCAGCCCCGTCTGCCAGTCATGGCAATGGATTACATCGGGCTTGAAGCGAAGCGCCTGTGCAATGGAAAGCGCCGCATGGGAAAAAAAGACAAAACGTTCCAGGTTATCATAGTAGTCACCCCTGCCATCTCCATAAAGGTTGGGTCTGTCGTAGAGGTCCTCCCGGTCGATTAGATAGACAGGGAGCCCCTTTTCGGTCCTGGCTTCCATCACCTGGATCGAAAGCCACCTGTCCCCCAGGGGCACGTCCAGGCGCGTCTCCCGTGTCCGCAACCCGAAATTGCCCTCCCGCACCGACCGATAAAAGGGGAGCACAAGTCGCACATCCGTGCCCAGCCTCTTCAGGGCCGGGGGAAGCGAGCCGGCCACATCGGCCAGTCCCCCTGTCTTGGCAAAGGGGACCGCCTCGGGGGAAAGAAACAGGACCTTTAGCTTTTCGACCATATGCCTAAGTTCTCCTTTTCTAACGGGATAACATCTTTCTGATGCTTTTCAATCGCCAATCCCCCAGCCCTACCCACTATCCTTTTCCACCGCTTCGAGGAGCTTGGGGTAGATACCGGGTATACTGTAAAGGACACGGTTCCATGAGGGAATCACTGTGCTCTTATGCGGTCCTTTGATCTGTTCCCATGCCGTCCAGAGAAAACCCCTGAAGTATTGTGTCGTAAGCTCTTCCTGATAACGATCGTAGGTCAGGTCATTGACCTCGGCGTCGTCGCTGTAGCTTTTGATAAAACCAAGGGCGTTCTCATAATAACTGTGCAAAATCATATCCACAACCGCGTCATTCAAGGCAAAACCGTGGGATCTGACATAGCCCAGGTAAAACTTGGCGATATCCACCACCATCCGGTGGAGCCCCTTGGTGGCATCTTCGGGTGAGATCTCCTGATGCTTGTGTTCGTAGTTCGGGGCCAGATCAACCTGGGCAATCTTTTGCGGGAAGACCCGCCTGTAGACCTCCGAGAGGGTGCTCACCTCCAGACCCCAGTCATAGGCAATGCCGATTCCCCGGGCCAGCCGGGTAAGAAAGCTGAATTCCCCGGCCAGTGGATAATTAAATGTCCGGTGATAGGTGAAGAAGCGGCCCAGCTCGTCGTGTCCCTGCTCATACATGAGGCGTCTCATGATATCCACAAAGGGGGTAACAAAAAGCCTTGTGACCCTGCCTTTCATGGCCTTGTCATCCGGGGATATCCGGGCATAATATCCCTTGCAGAACTCAAAATCGTTATTGGGGTTGGCCGCGGGTTCGATCAGACGACCCAGAAGGATCCGGTCATAGGTCACGATATCGCAGTCGTGGAGCGCGATCACCTCACAATCCTCACGGCCAAAGATATAGCCCAGGGTGATCCACACAGACTGTCCCTTTCCCTGTGTCCCGGTTGAGATCGCTCTCTCCTGGATTTTCTGCAAAATGCCCTGGATCCTGGGCCCATCCACCCAGACCACCTTGACATCCCTTTCCGGGGTGCGAAGCCGTCCGAAATACTCTTTGGCCTCCCTGAAGTGGCTCTCCTCAGGGGCGCCCCCCAGGGCCACTACCACACTATGGAGGTATCGGACTTTCTGGATCTCATCCATGATCCGATCCAGCACCGGAGGATTCTGTATCTCGGAATAGAGGCTTGGGAGGAGCAGACCGATCCGGTGGTGGGTGACATATTCCTCCAGCTTTTTCTCCAAATTTGCCAAATATTCTTCCCGATCAAATGCCTCGTAGAGGGCATGGAGTGTCGTGATAAGGCCTTCCTGCTGAAAATCAGCCATTGTCCCCCCTCCTTTCTTGATGAATCATTTTTTCGATTTTGACTTTTTTACCCATTTCTCATCCCATTGTTTTATGAGGTAGTCCTTGTGTTCCTGAAACTCCAATGCCTGCTCTTCCACCAGGGTCTCAGCCTCCTCCGAAGACATCTCCCAGCTCTGGCGAACAAATGAGGCCACACGTGCATAATAGAGCGGGGTGACCAGGTCGAGCAGTTTATCGCGGTTGACGTCCCAGAGATGGAAGGTCGCTGCCAGTTCGTATAAAATATGAACCCAGTTAGCCGTCGAAAAATAGAAGCCATTGGAGTCCAACTCCGCGGCCTTTCGGATCGCGTCAAAACATTGCGGACAAAAAATCTCCTTCCACAGCGATGAGAATTGCTGAAACCCGGTCTTAAAAAGGTCGATCAACCTCTCCAGGTTCACGTTGACGGGCTCAGGTTCCGGGCTTCCCTTGAATCCAAAGGTCTCCAGGGGCTCGCTTCCCTTTACCTTTTTCCAGTAACTCTCATAACGTTCCATAAGGGTGAAGAGGGCTGAAACCACCTGGCGAAACATAGGCCCGAGATGCTCTCCGGGGTCCTTGACATCATGGATTTTGACCCCCAGATTGGACTGGCAGATTTTGAGCCCCTGGGTGATGGCGCTGGTGGTCATCCAGATATCGATGCCAAAGCGTGCCACATCTGTCATCCAGACATCTTGCTCTGAATAGAATTTGGCGGTGTCTCTTGATATGGCAAAGTCACCCCCGATCGGCTGCCTGATCCGCTTTCCATAGAGGGCGCAGGTCAAGTTATACACGATGTTGTTGGTGATGGTGCCGTCATATTTGTGCCTTACATAAACCGGCGCCACAAAGTGATACCCATTTTCAAGGACCGGTTCAATGAGATACCTGACCCAGTCGGCGGTAATGCTCCTGAGATCGGAGTCTACCATGGCGCACACCCTGACCTTGAGACGAACCGCTGCCTCAAACAGAGACCTCAGGGCCGTGCCTTTCCCTGCCGGCCCTCGATAGATCGAGACGATTTTTTCCTGCCAGGGCTTGATCTGAAACTCCTTGGCCACTTCACGAGTATCATCCGTGGAGCCCCCATCAGCAATAAAGATTACGCTCCTCTTATCCTTGTAATGTTTGGCCAATCCATGGGTGACCATCTGTATCACATGCTGAATGGTCCTCTCATTGTTAAAGCAAGGAATGCCAACCAGGATGTCTGCGGTTTCGATCTCTTCAATCCGCTTTGACGTATAAGCCCTCATTGCGGTATCATAGTCCACCGCTTTTCCTCCTTCCTGAATGTTGTCTCTAGCTGTCTTGTTTGTAATTTTGCTGAAAAGCAATTATATTACAATTTCAAGGTCCTAGCAAACGCTATTTGGGAACCCGTCTTTTCCCCCGGGGAAAGATGGCCCGCGCAAATCCAGTCTCGGAGGCCAAGATGAAAGAGACACTTGCCTTTGTCATGGCCGGGGGGCGGGGTGAGAGGCTCATCCCGCTGACCAGGGATCGTTCGAAACCGGCTGTTCCATTTGGCGGCATCTATCGCCTGATTGACTTTACCCTCACCAACTGTGTCAACTCCCAGATCTACAAGATCATTGTCCTGCCGCAATACAAATCCCAGTCGCTCAACGACCACCTGGAAACCGGCTGGAACATTTTTAGCCACAAGATCGGCCATTTTCTCAAGATTGTGCCCCCGCAGCAACGCATCGGCATTGACTGGTACAGGGGCACGGCCGATTCGATCCGGCAGAATCTCTACCTGATCGACCGCTACAGACCCAGCAATGTCCTGATCCTTTCAGGGGATCATATCTACAAAATGGACTACAGCCTTTTTGTTCAATACCACAATGAGAAAGAGGCTGATGTGACCATTTCTCTCCTGGAAGTGGGAACCGATTCTGCCGATCAATTAGGCGTGGCCGAAGTGGACCCGGATTTTCGTATCATGGGTTTTCAGGAAAAACCCAAAAAGGATGCCAAAACCATTCCCGGCGACCCGGAACACGTCCTCGCCTCCATGGGGATTTATCTCTTTCGAACAGAGGCCTTGATTCGGGCGCTCGAATCATCCAGAGAGGATGACTTTGGACGGGACATTATCCCCGAGATGCTCGATTCTTCAAGGGTGTATGCCTATCCCTATAGTAAGCAAAACCGTATCGAGGACTACGTGTATGTGACGCTTGAAAATGGTGAGCGCCAGCTCCGTCTCGAGCCACGGACCCGCGACTCCGGATACTGGCGTGATGTCGGAACCCTTGATGCCTACTGGAACGCGAACATGGACCTCACCGGGGTAGACCCCTATTTTAATCTCTATGGAAAAAAGTGGCCCATACACACCTACCAGGCGGCTGTCCCGCCGGCAAAATTTGTCTTTGGCACCGAGCGCAGAGAGGGGTTTCGCGTGGGCAAGGCGCTTGATTCCCTGGTCTCACCCGGGTGTATTGTCAGCGGGATCGTCCGAAACTGTGTGCTTTCTTCCAATGTGACGGTGCGCAGCTGGGCAACCGTGGATGAATCCGTCATCCTGGATGGTGTGGTGATAGGGCGTCACTGTAAAATCAAGAAGGCGATCGTTGACAAGCACAACGTCATACCGCCACACACCGAGATCGGTTACAACCCGGTCGAGGATAAGAAGCGGTTTACGGTCACCCCCCGTGGCATTGTGGTGGTGTCAAAGGGATACTATAAGGATGAAAACGGGTTTATCCCTTGATAGAGGTTCAGGGTTCAGGTTGATTAGGTGGCAATACATTAGCGCTCACAGGTTCCAGAAACCTCATTTCGCAGAAGAACCGGATTTCGAATAATTTTCGCCAAACAGAATAGGGGACAGACCGCCCAATTCCCTGCCCAAGTGCCGAATTTGGAAAACTCCATTATGCCAACGACGAAAGGAGGACCGCCATGATGAATTACAAGGATGTGAGGCCGGAGCTCGAGGAGATGGGCTTCAAGAACCTGGAGGCCATCTACTGGAACGCCTCTACACCCCATCTCTACGAACAGATCGTGCGGAGGCGAGAAGGGCATATCGCCCATCTGGGACCCGTCGTGGTCAGGACCGGCCACCACGTGGGACGATCCCCCAATGACCGGTTTATCGTGAGAGAGCCTTCCAGTGTGGACAAGATCTGGTGGGGCAAGGTCAACAAGGGAATTGAAGAGAACTATTTCACAAACCTCTTTTACCGGTTGCTCGCCTACTTCCAGAACAAAGACATCTTTATCCAGGACTGCTATGCGGGAGCGCATCCCGCACACCGAATACCCATCCGGGTGATTACAGAGCGGGCCTGGCACAGCCTCTTTGCCCGCAACATGTTTATACAGATGAAGACCACAGCGGAGGCAGACAGCCACCGGCCGAGATTCACCGTGATCAATATCCCGAGGTTTCACGCCATGCCGGAGCTGGACGCCATTACCTCTGAGGCATTCATATTGATTCACCTCGGGAGGAAGCTGGTGCTCATCGGGGGGACCAGCTATGCGGGAGAGATGAAGAAATCGGTCTTTACCATGCTCAATTATTTCTATCCCCAGGAATCGGTTCTCTCCATGCACTGTTCAGCAAACGTGGGAGACCGCGATGACCCGGCCATATTCTTCGGGCTCTCCGGGACCGGAAAGACCTCACTCTCTGCTGATCCCGAGCGCACGCTGATCGGGGATGACGAACATGGGTGGAGCGATCACGGGATCTTCAATTTTGAAGGAGGGTGCTATGCCAAGGTGATCCGGCTTTCGAAGGAGGCCGAGCCCGAGATCTACGAGACCACACGGCGTTTTGGTACCATACTGGAAAATGTCACCCTCAACGAGACAAGCAGGCGATTGGACCTCGATGACGAGTCCCTGACAGAGAACACACGGGCGGCCTATCCCATATCCCACATCCCCAGCGCGCTCCGTGAAGGAATATGCGGGCATCCCAGGAACGTGGTGATGCTCACCTGCGATGCCTTTGGCGTTCTTCCCCCTGTGGCCAGACTGACGGCCGAGCAGGCCGTCTACCACTTCTTGAGCGGCTATACAGCCAAGGTGGCAGGGACCGAAATCGGGGTCAAAGAACCCCAGGCCACCTTTAGTGCCTGTTTTGGGGCACCTTTTATGGCACTGCCGCCTGTTGTCTATGCAGACATCCTGATGAAGAAGATCAAGGGCCACAATGTCAGGTGCTGGCTTGTAAACACGGGGTGGTCAGACAGGCCCTATGGCGAGGCAGAGCGTATCAAGATTGCCCATTCACGGGCTATTGTAAGGGGCATCCTGAGCGGTGCCATCGAGTCGGCCGAGTTTGACCCGGACCCCCTGTTCGGGTTTATGGTCCCCAGGGCATGTGAAGGTATCCCTGCCGAGATCCTGAATCCGCGAACCTATGCACCGGATAAGCAGAAATACGAAGAAAGGGCCAGAAGGCTTGTAAATGACTTCAAAGACAATTTCAGACAGTTTGAGAAAGATGCCCCAAGAGAGATATTGGCGGTACAGTTATGAAACATCCCACAGTAACGTTGTCATTCGTCATGCCGGACCTGATAAGCCTGCCCCGTACGTGATACGGGGGCATCCAGGAAAACGCGCTGGATTCCGGCTGCAGTTTATCCCGTATCTTTTACGGGGCCGGAATGACGGAGTATCGGACGATTGTGAGACGGTTAATATTCATATGTTATGCTGAATGGGCATCTTGATTTGGGTCAGATTTGGACACGCCGATTGAGAAAGGTCGCCCCAGAGAAATGGGCTCCGCCCCAGTGGAATAGAAATGACAAAATTCCATAGGGCAGGCAGGAATAAGAGAACCGAAAACCGCAGAATATCGAACAAGGAATATCGAATGTCGAGGTGATCCCTTTGTCATTCTGCGGTTCTCTCCGATAAAATGAGAAAGATGGTCTCCTTTGAGGTAATACCTCATCTGTG
>CAZXCQ010000061.1:0-24916 GCA_964639275.1 uncultured Desulfobacteraceae bacterium
CACCTTTCCCCCTGTTTTTTGAGATGTTACCGTTCTTTCATGAAATGAAGTCCATTTTCCGCACCAACCTGCGCCCAGGTCTAAAAAGCTCCAAACTTCTTAGCCATCAGCTCAGCGATATGAACGGCCGTTGAAACTTTCTTTTTTGCCGCCACCTTTGCCGGACGCGTTTGAAGCCAAAAGATGTTTTCAGGAAAACTAAGATCCTGATCAACGGCCCATTCCATGTCCTGTGGACAGTTCAGGGACTTCTCTACGGAAAGGGCGACCCTGGAAATCTCTATGATCTCTTCATCACTGATACAGGGTGTGCCCTGCATCTTGTCAGGGACATCGGCCCAGTCTGCCCCCTTCTCAGTGTTCACGACACATTTTGTCTTTTGCCCCACATGTCTTTTGGCGATCTCCAGGCTCTCCTTATCCACCACGAAGCCGTCCACACTCTCAGCGCCGCTCACGACGCCCTCGCCCAGGCCCCAGTTGGCCTCCAGGATGATCTTGGAGTCATCGCCGGTCACCGGGTCCACCGTAAAGGTGATGCCCGAGGCCCTGGCATTGATCATCTTGGGGACCGCGACTCCCAGTTCATCCCCCAGGACCGGGATGCCTTTGTTGATTCGGAAAGCCACAGCCCGGGTCGTGTAGGCGCTTGCCCAGACCTTTTTCACTTTTTCCAGCACGTCTTCGAAGCCACGCACGTTGAGGTAGGTCTCAAACATCCCAGGACGGCTTTCGGTTCCGGCCGATCTGATGGAAACAGGCATTTCCGGGATGCCCACCCTTTCACAGAGTTCAAGGTAGTGGCCACCGACGGCGTCCTTGACCTCTGGAGGCATCTCTTTTCCTGTTATGAGTTCCCGGATCGTTCCGCTGATCTCTTCAAACAGACTGATTCCCCCGCCCTTAAGGTCACCCAGGCCCTCTATGTAGCGGGACATCTCCTCTCCGGTGCCGGTCTCACGGATAAATTTCCGATACATATCAAGGGACAGGGCGAATCCGGGGGGGACAGAAAGGCCCAACTTCATCATCTCTCCGAGGTTCGCACATTTTTTCCCCACCGTGTCGTTGTGTTCCTCCCCTAACTCCTCGAACCAGAATATGAGTCTTTCAGAGCCCATTTTTTCCCTCTCCCAAGCAGGTGGTTTCATTTACTCCTGTTGCCTTTGTATCTTTATCCTGGATTCCAGAGAATCCTCCACGTGATTGCGTTTATAGGAATACATGACCGCCAAGATCTTGGCCCGTTTTTTGCCCAGACTCCGTCCGGTATGGGGGATTCTGGAGTCAAAATAGATGCTGTCCCCTTCATGGAGGATTTATTTTCTGTTGTCATACACGAATTCACGGGTTCCTTATAGTGATATCCTTCAAGATTGACACTCGATATCTTTTTCCCTTGTCCTTTCCGAACGATGCACAGATCGATATCTTCAGGCAGCTCCAGGTCTTCAGCCGTTAAAACCGCCACATCCATATTCAGGGCATTGGCAATCTTATTCAGTGTGGAAAAGGGAGGCGCCTTGTCCGATTTTTCGATCTTGGAGATATAACTTTTGCTTAAACCGCTGAGTTCAGGTTGATGATCTTACCCTTTCCCTGTTTTTTCATCTGGGGAAAGACGGCCCTGCAACAAAGAAACGGCCCTTTCAGATTCACGGTCATCAGCCTGTCCCATTCTTCCAGGGGGATTTCAATGAAGGGCTTGCGCGTTATCCCGTAGATCATGGCCGCGTTGTTGATCAGGATATCTATCCCTTTGTAATGCTCGATCGTGTTTTTGACCATCTGGAGGGTATCCTGTTCCGACGTCACGTCGATCCTGAGGGACAAACTGCTGCCCCCTTTTGCCCGGATCTCTTCGGATGTTTGCCGGCTCCTTCTTCCAGAATATCGGCCACCACGACCTTTGCCTTCTCCTTTGCCAGAGCCAAAAGAAAGTTTTACCCAAACCCCTGGCCCCTCCTGTCACAATGGCCACTTTACCCTTTAATCTGGCCAATCTCTCCTCCTATCCTTTCATGGTCCACATAGAGTTTCAATTATCCAGGCCATGGTCTTTCGATATAATCTGATAACAGTTGTAGGAGCAGCCCCTTCCTGTCCCCACCCCGTTATGGGCAGCAGATGAGCAGAGGTAAAAGTTCTTGATCGGGGTCTTGTAACCGGACAGTTCCGGGGTCGGCCGGAAGCGGTCCATCTGGGAGACGATCATATCGCCGCAGGCGATGGAGCCCTGGTGCATGTTGGGACGTCGCAACTCGATGTCATAGGGGGTGAAGACACGACAGCCGATGATATTGTCCCGGGTCATGTTAGGGGCATATATCTGCCATTGATCGATAATGGCGTCTTCAAACTCTTTTCGGATCTCCTGCCACTGGCTCGGTAAAAAGAACCGTGTGGGGGCTGCGAATTCCTCGACCCCGATCATGTGTTTCCCTTCAGGCGCCCGGGATGGATCCCAGATGGTGTCCGGCCCCACAAACATGAAGAGCTTGCTGCTGATTCCGTTGACGAGTATCTCGGAAAGGTACTGGTTCGCCATGTAATCCGCGTTTCTCGGCCCCATGTACAGCCTGGGTTGGGGGCCGCAATCCGGGTTAAATGAGGCGGCTTTGTAATTAGGCAACTCATGCATGGCGAGAACGGCCCATATCACATTGTGTCTGTTGTATCTGATGTTTTTGACCCGCCTGACAATCTTCTGGTCGAGATTATCTTCCCCTATGAGCTGGATGGTTTGAAGGGCGCTCAGGTTGCTGACTACCAGTTTTGTGGCCTCTATCTCTGTTCCGTCCTTTAAACGAATGCCTGCTGCCTTCCGATTCTTGATAAGAAGTTTCACCACCTCGCTGCGGACAAAGGACTCTCCCCCCATCTCCTCGAAGGCCTGGTGGAGCGCGTCCGTGACCTTCTGGCTGCCCCCTTTGGCAATGGCCGCGGGCTCCCAGGAGAGGACCAGGCCGATGGAGTGGACAAAACCGTGCAAGCCGATCACGTCATCGGGCGCGCCCCCAAAGGAGGTCATGGATGCCCGGATGAAAAGGGTGCGAAGCTCTTCGCTCTCAAAAAGGTCGTAGGCCAGTTGCTGGCTGGTCATAAACTGGTAGATGGGATCAAAGCCATCTTTCGGGTCATCACACAGTTTTTCTAGTTCGTTCTTCTTTCCCCAGGGCACAGGGGGGCTGAAACGGTACTTCCCCATGGCGGATTTCCATTTACTCACATATCTCCGGCATAATTCTTCGGCCGTATCGGCATCCCTTTTTGAAAACCGGCTGATTTCATTGAGGGTCTTTTGCAGGTTTTCATTGGATAGCTCTGTTTTCCCTGTCAGAGGATCAACCACATTATAGGCTGAGTAGCCTATCAGACAGGTGTCATTGTCAAAGATCATGGCCTCATTCTCATCGGGGAAGATGTATTCCAGCCCCTTCTCCCTCAAATTGAAATCCTTGTAGGCCGGATGCCCGTAAAATCGGGTCCAGTTCGCTCCCGGGTTTAAACGAAAACCGGGAACAGGGCCCCCTTCACTGGTGACCGCGCCTCCCAACTTTGACTGTAATTCGAATATGCCTGTCTTCAATCCAGCCCGCTGCAAATAGCAGGCTGTTATAAGCCCATGATGGCCCCCGCCCACAACGATTGCATCGTAACTTGCATCACCCATCTCACTCCTCCTCTGTTAAATCAATTATGACGGTTTGGTCAAAAGTCCATCTGCATGATGACCTTTTTCAGACTTCCTCAACCCTTGCCCATCTCATTGCCGGTAATGGATATGCAGGAGATCCCGCCCCAGACCGCTCCCCCCAGGTTATGGGACAGACCCAGTCGAGGGTTTCTCACCTGGCGCGGCCCTGCCTTCTCCTGAAGCTGTTGTATACTTCATACCGCATCCTCAGGCCGCCGGCCCCCAGGGGGTGCCCGAAGCACTTCAGCCCGCCACCCGTGTTGACCGGCAACTTCCCCTTCAGGGTAAAGGTTTCGGCTTCTATGTCCTCTTTTGCCCTGCCCCGCTTGCCCCAACCCAGGTCTTCATAGATCGTCATCTCATGGATGGTAAAGCAGTCATGCACTTCAGCCACGCTCAACGCTTCAAGGGGATCCCTGATGCCGGCCTGGGCATAGGCCGCTGCCCGCAAGGCCTCCTTGCCGCACCCGGGTCAAGGCGGCTGCGGCAGCGATCGCCGCGATTTTCTTTTTTCCCATAGGGGTTGGCGGGACTTTTCCCCAGAGAATCTCCCTTCTCCGGTATCTGATGTATATGGTCGGACAGGCCGGTTTCCCTGTCGATAAAGCCGGTATCAAGCTCTCCCGCCACATAGCGCGGGTTTTCCATGACCGCCAGATGGAATGGCATGCTGGTTTTGACCCCGACAATGACCCGTGTTCGACAGTTGTAGGTTCTTAGGGGGTCAAAATAGGCCCAAAGTGGGTAAATATTGCCCTTAACCAATTGATTTTACTTGTTGGGACTTCTCCCCTATTCTCAGAATATGTAGGCACACAATATGTATTCTTTTTATTGACAAAATATGAAAAACATGCTATATTAATAGGCATGTATGTACGTACAATAAAACGACAAAATAAAGACGGTTCTGTAGTTGAATACGTTCAGTTAGCCCACAACATCCGTCATCCTGAAAAGGGCTATGCAAAGGCCGAGCTCATTTACTCCTTTGGTCGCCGTGAGCAGCTGGATGTCGAAGCCATCAAAAGGCTTGTAAATAGCCTATGCCGGTTTCTCAGCCCGGAGGATGCCCTGCAACTCCAGGGCAAAGGCCGCGGAGAAAATCCTTTTAAATTTATCAACAGCTATCCTGCTGGTGGCGCTTATCTGTTGAGAGCACTCTGGGACCGGATCAAATTAAGGCAGTGTTTGAATGAGGCCCTTAAAGATCGGTCCCTTACTGCGCCCATTGAGGAAGCCTTGTTTGCCCTGGTAGCCAACAGAGCCCTTGCCCCATCATCGAAGCTGGCCGTTGAAGAATGGGCAAGTATGGATGTATATCTTGGCAACCAGGACCCCATTGAGGTGCAGCATTTATACAGAGGCATGGACCTTCTCCTTGAACATCAGGATAGCGTCCAAAAGGAGGTCTTCTGGTCCACGGCTACTTTATTGAATCTCACGGTGGATCTAGTCTTTTTTGATACCACCAACACCTACTTTGAAATTGATGAGCCTGGTCCATCCGAACTCAAAGCTTTTGGCAAATCCAAGCATAAAAGAGACGACCTCCCCCAGGTCACCATCGGGTTGGCCATGACAAGGGAAGGTATCCCTGTGAGGTGTTGGGTCCTGCCTGGCAACCAGCACGATGCAACGTGTGTTGATCGGGTTCAAAAGGATCTCAACAATTGGAAACTGGGCCGGGTTGTCTGGCTCATGGATCGTGGCATGACCAGTGATGAAAACCGGCGTATCTTACAAAGAGCAGGGGGTCATTACATCCTCGGTGAAAAACTTAGTGGTACCAATATCAACGAAGAAGCCCTGAGTCGAGGGGGAAGATTCCAAGTTCTGCGCGACAACCTTCACATCAAGGAGGTCAGTGTTGGTGAAGGAGTGGGTCGCCGTCGCTTTGTCATCGTATACAATCCGGAGCAGGCCGAACACGACCGGCAGAGTCGAAACAGGGTATTGGAACGTATTGGATACGAGCTGAGCGCCCTAAAAGCCATGCAAAAAGACACCCAGGATAAGGCCAAATATTTATTACTCACCCATAGATCCATGGGGCGATATCTCAAAGAGCAAAAAAACGGCAGGCTTCGTATAGATAAAGCGAAAATCCGTCAAGAGGAGAAGCTTGACGGGAAGTATCTATTGAGCACGAGCGATGATAGCCTCCGAGCCGAAGATATAGCCTTGGGTTACAGGCAGCTTTATGAACTGGAGCGTGATTTCTGGACTCTGAAAACTACGTTGTCTTTGCGCCCCGTTTATCATAGCAAAGATGATCGAATACGCTCTCATGTGCTCCTGTGTTGGCTCGCGCTCCTGCTGGTACGGATGGCCGAGCTTGAGACCGCCTTGACTTGGGATAGAATCCGCAAAGAGATGGACCGTCTCCATATAGGGGAATTTTTGAATAGAGATAGCCGTATTCTACAATATACAGAACTAACCCAAAATCAACGTAACATACTACAAAAACTAAATATTAAGCCTCCAAAGACCTTCAAAAAGATCGATTTAACCCCATAAAATTGTAGGCACTACACGATTTTCTCAATACCGTGTAACTATTTGATGTTATTATGTTATCGTTATTTTGTAAACCTACGACTGTCGAACATCGGAATGACATATTCATAGAGCGCCCGTCGCATTTTGTCGATGGCCTCATGGCGCGCGGTCCTTACCCCAGGAGACGAGCTTCGATATCATGGGATCGTAGAAGGGCGGGATCGTATAATGGATATACACGCCGTCGTCTACCCGAACCCCGATCCCGCCCGGAGAGCGGTAATCCTTGAGCCTGCCGGGTGAAGGAGCAAAGTCGTCCAAGGGGTCTTCGGCGTTGATGCGGCACTCGATGGACCAGCCGTCTATCAGAACCTCTTCCTGCCTTATGCTGAGGGGAAGTCCCGAGGCAATTCTTATTTGCTCCTTGATGATGTCGATTCCCGTAACCATCTCCGTAACCGGATGCTCGACCTAGATACGGGCGTTTACCTCCAGGAGGCAAAACCTTCCTTTGGAGAAAAGGAACTCCATGGTCCCCGCACCTTCATAGCCCACAAACCTGGCGGCCTTCGCGGCTGTCTCTCCCATTTTGGCGCGCATGGAGGGCGTCACTGCCGGCGATGGAGATTCCTCGATCAATTTTTGATGTCTTCGCTGGATAGAACACTCCCGTTCCCCCAAGTGAATGGCATTCCCCCCTTGAATCTCCCAGAATCTGATCCGCCACGCATTCATCCGTGCCCGGCACCACAGGGACACCCGCCTCTATCATCTAACAGTCGGGTCTTTCGCGCCCAGTACTCATTGGTGTGGACCGGGCTGGACGTATACATCAAAGACGGCACGACCTCGGCCCCCTCAGCCTTGGCAATGCGCGCGAAGTAAATGAATTTCTCCATTTCATACTGATAATCATAAATCCAGAAACTTTTGAGTCCATTGGCAAGGATCGCTTTATCCAGAGGGTGATTACATCACGCGGGGTACTCAGGTCAAATGAGGAGAGGCTTCCGATCTGATAGGCCCCCCGAATATAGGAAGACGCCTCATCCATTGATCTGATTCAATTAAAGAGATTTTCTCTGGGATGCAGCCTTTCTGTTTCCAATATGTTGACACAAATGTTTGTCCACATCTCGACTTATTTTATGGGTAGAAATTTAACTGGGATTTCGGTTTCAGCAGTTATAGGGATTTAATTTATTGTAATCACTTGATGTTATTGGTTCATATGCTTTTATGGGATAAGAGTTACCGTCCTGTCGGGGCTGGCTTTATATCGAATAGGGGCATGTTTCCAATTTGTCAACAAAAAAATGGGGATTCCCCCCTGTTCTCCAGTCGCTTCGCGGGATGGCCAGGGTGGATTCCCTGAATGCCCTGAACCAGGTCTCGGGTAAGATAAGAAACTCTTATACAAGCATAAGAATAAATATTATTGACAACCGAGATGATTAGTAAGAGATTGTTTAAAATCGTGAAGAGCAAAATCTTATTTAAAGAGGGGAGGGCTTTTCGATATAATGATTTATTGAACGAACCAGATAGCCTCTTAACCATTCATACATCGATAATCCCAGAAGATCGAAGGGCGCCAGGAGGGGGTAATGGGAAGACTTGAAAACAAAGTCGCTATCGTCACTGGAGGGGCCAGGGGGTTGGGTAAGTTGTTCTCATTGACCATGGCAGAAGAAGGAGCAAAAGTCGTAATCGCCGATATTCTTGAAAAGGAAGTTCATGAAGCCGCCCAAGAAATCAATGATAAGGGCGGTTCGGCCCTGTCCCTGAAGATCGATGTGACATCTGAAGAGGAGACCCTCCTGATGGCCCAAGAGACCATAAAGAAATATGGCCGGATAGATATCCTGGTCAACAACGCAGCCATGTTCTATGGGGTAGGTCGAAAGCCGTTCTGGGAGATTTCCGCCTCGGATTGGGACCAGCTCATGGCTGTGAATCTAAAGGGCCCCTTTCTTTGCAGCAAAGCAGTTGTTTCTCAGATGAAAAGGCAGAACAAGGGAAAGATCATTAACCTCTCATCAGAGACGGCCTTTACCGGATCAAAGGGATTTCTCCACTATGTCACCTCTAAAGGGGGAATGATCAGTCTTACGAGAGTCCTTGCCGCCGAACTCGGGGAATTCGGGATCTGCGTCAACGCCATAGCCCCCGGCCTCACCGATACCGAGGCGGCCAGGACCATAGCGGGCGATATTAAAAAGTATGATGTCAGCCGCATGCCTCTCGGACGACTGGAGCAACCCGAAGATCTAGTCGGTGCCTTGATATTCCTCTCAAGTGATGAAAGTGACTTTGTGACCGGACAGACATTGGTCGTTGACGGGGGAAGATATATGCATTAGCCGTCTCTTGCTCCACATGAATCACTGGAAGGTCTGTGTTCGGGATACCTATTACCGGCCATTTCTTACGGTCGTCCCATAAAAGGGGGGACTCATGGGTTCCGGGAAATTAATCTATTGGCTTGATGAGGTCATCGCAAAGGATGGCCTTCTGGTCGGGAATAAATGCGCCAATTTGGGTGAGATGATCAAGCTGGGGATGCGTGTTCCCGCCGGGTTTGCCGTAAGCGCGCACTATTACAATCAATTTGCTGAAGAGACCGGAGTACAGGAGGAGATATTAGACTATTTAAGGCGTGAGGGAGCGATCGAAGGGATTCAAAAGTTTGATCAAGCAAGCCGTACCATAAGGTCGATGATTGAAGACAAGGAGATCCCCGGTGACCTAAAAAAGAAGATATGTTCAGCCTATCAATCCCTATGCCGGAAGATGGAAACGGCCAATGCGCCCGTAGCGGTCCGGTCCAGCGGTCTTGCCGAAGACTCGGCAGGGGCGAGTTTCGCGGGCCAGTTTGAGAGCTACCTGAATGTCAAAGGTGAAGAATTATTGCTCAAACGGGTCAAAACAGTATGGTCCAGTGCCTTTACCGCACGGGCCATCTCCTATAGAACGCGGAAAGGGCTGGCTGTTGAGGGTGATTCCATTGGGGTTGCTGTGCTGGCAATGGTTAATGCTCGTGCCTCGGGGATCAGTTTTACCGTGGACCCTGTAACGGGAGATCCCAATAAGATCATCATCGAGGCTAACTGGGGGCTTGGTGAAGGGGTCGTGAGCGGCGCAGAGAGTGTTGACGGCTTTGTCGTGGATAAGGAGAATCTAAATGTGACAAAGAGCCACGTGGGCCATAAGGCAAGATGTGTGGTCAATACGGAACAGGGGGTCGAGTGGGCCGATGTGCCTGCACACATGCAGGACATTCCCTGTGTCAGTGAAGAAGAGATTAAGGAGATTGCCCAAGTGGCTAGGTCCATGGAGAGGTCTATGGATTTCCCCCAGGATATGGAATGGGCCGTTGATCAGAATCTCCCCTTTCCCAAGAGCCTGTTCTGGCTACAAACACGTCCAGCAAAGATACAGGTCAAAGAACCACAATCAACTACGGATCAGATCCTCGATCTGCTCGCCAAAAGATATAAATAACGGCGATGACATCATTAAGGAGGTGATAAACAGAGGATAGTTGGTGAAAAAGCATGGAAAGGGACAAGGCAAGGGCGGATGGAAATAATCGTCTATAACCCCAATAAAAGGAGGGTGATAATGGGCGAAGAGACGAAAGAAAAGGTAAAACTTTGGGATGAGTTACCAGGCTATGACCTCATTGAAGAGGTGGATCTCCCGGCAATGCATTCGTGGTTCCTGGACGGGACCCATAGTGTGCCTCCTTGGACACCACTGTATGGGTGGTACTGGATCCGGTATTGCTGTCATGGTCTGAAGGTCGCCGCAGAGGAGTTGAGCATTCCCACCTGTAAAGGCTGGGAGATGCGATTCAGGAACGGTGGGTCCTACAATGCCTTCCACATCGTAAGAGATCCAAAAGAGATCGAGGAGCGCGAAGTCCGATTTCGCCAGGCGCTGAGGCCATGGATTGAGGACTTTGACGGCCTTTGGAATAAAGGCAAGCAGGAGTTACTGGATATCTATAATAAACTCAAGGAACTGGATGTGGATAATGCCTCCAATCTACAGCTCTACCATCATAACTATGATCTGATGATTGCCTACAGAAGAATGTGGGAGATTCACTTCTTGGGAATGTATGCTTCCTATAACGCCTGGTTACTGCTCGAGGAACTCTGCAAAGAACGCTTTGGCATGAAGGATCAGGACCCGGAATTCCAAGACATGCTCAGGGGGTTTGACAACAAAGTCTACGAAATGGACAAGCGGCTCTGGGAATTTGGACAACTGGCCAGGGAAGTAAGGCTAAAAGACGTCTTTCTGGAGAACGAACCCGAAGCCATCATACCGAAACTGGAGGAGTCACCTAAAGGAAAAGAATGGTTTAAAGAATTTATGGATTATCTGGAGACCGATGAAGTTGGGGGCTGGCGGATGCGGCGAATGAACGAACTCACAGAGCCTTACTGGCTGGAAGATCCCAGCACGCCCATGGGTGTTATCAAAGATTATCTTACGAGAGGGACAGGCGATGTCCTTGGAGACGTAAGGAAAAATCTGGCCAGCAAGAGAGATACGGCCATTTCCAATTTCCTCGGGAAGCTATCCCCGGATGAAAAACCCTTATTTGAAGGGTTAATAGGCCTGGCTGGGAAAGCGAGCTCATACAGTGAAGAGCATGATCTATATTGCGAGCTCATGGTGCAGGCCCTCATGCGCAGGGGCTATCTCGCCATGGGCAGGAGGCTTGCCACAAAAGGGACCATTGATCAACCGGAAGACGTCTTTATGCTCAATCCCGATGAGATCGATCGGGTCATGATGGTTCCCGACAGGCATGACCTGAGGTTCATTACCCGGAGACGACGCGCTGCTTGGGAGGAATGGCAAACCACACCCAATCCTCCGCTTATCACTGATAGAGCTGGCCTTGAAGAGGCCGTGGGGATGGATCTGTTGCCTTCAAAGGATGCCATAGCCATCAAGATCGTTGTGGGTGAGATGCCCGAAGCAAAGCCGGAGATGGAAGCAGACATGTGGGGGATTTGCGGCTGCGCAGGTGAGGCTGAAGGAACGGCCCGGGTGGTGATCAACTATGAGGATCTGAAAGATGTTCAGCCCGGAGAAATCCTTATATGCCCCGGTACCAATCCCGCGTGGACCCCGGTGTTCGGTATGGTCAGTGCCGTGATCACGGACAGGGGCGGCACACTCTCCCATGCCGCCATCATCGGCCGCGAGTATGGCGTACCCACCATTGTGAACACCTTTGAAGGAACGGCAAAGATCAAAACCGGTCAGAAGATCAAGGTGAATGCGAAAGAGGGCGCCATATTCATCAAGGATGGGTGATTAAGACCCGGAGATCATTTTCGGTTGATTAAAAAGAAGTGGGTGTTCGGAGTGATACAGACCCCAATACCCGCTTTTTCTATTGTGAAGGGGGATGATCGGCCTCAGTGATCCGGACACGGTCGCAAGATTAGATTTTTTGTGCGATGACATCGTGTGGATACCATGACAACGGGTGCGGCCGTCGCTGTTGCTATGGATGCGGGATACCAGCGTTTCGGAGACGGTCAGGTGGAAACATCGTGTCATGCCCAGATCCTGGTCGCCGCCATTGACTCTATCGGGCTTTATCTCTTTGCCACAGGCGCTCTGCGCATTGCTGAAGGGATGGACGCCCTGGTCAATGCCGTCAATGCCCTGAATGGTAACAGGTTGGAACCGGGCAATATGAGGATCTGGCAGGAAAAAGGGATTTTGGGTCCAGTCGTCTGGACGGGTCGAAATCAGTTTGGGGTACCAGAATGAAGTTGTCATCTCGACCCCTTCGGTCCACTCGGGGTAAACTCCGGGAGAGATCTTAATTACTCGCTATTTTAAAGGATTTCTCGCTTGGTCCCTCGATTCATAAATTCGATGGCGTATTTATTCACTCGGGACTAAGTGCTGAGTGAGCAATTGCACCGATTGTAGTCATTAAAATACGTTATGGTATTTGCGAATCGAAGCACTTAGCTCTAAACGACATTTTATTAAAGATTTTTCCGGGACACCACACAAGGGAATCCCGTTTTCAAAAGATCGGTCACCGGACCGGTGTATAAATGGTCGGAAGGCAAGTCCACCATAAATAGCAATATTAAAAACAGGAGGTAAGGAGATGAAATCATTGGTTGTCTATTCGAGTATGACCGGTAATACAAAGAAGCTCGCAGAGGCAGTTTATGAAACGTTGCAGGATGAAAAGGAGATCTTTGAACTGGGCGAGGCTCCCGATCCCTCAGGGTACGATCTGGTGGCCGTGGGGTTCTGGTTCAAATCGGGTAAACCCAATCCCGAAACCCTGGAATACCTTTCCAAACTGTCGGGGAAATCCCTTTTTATCTTTGCCACACACGGCGCTCCCCCTGAATATGATCACGTGGCGAATGGTATGGAAGCGGCCAATAAGCTTGCGCAAGGCGCCAATGTCATCGGTAGTTTCAATTGCATGGGGGCAGTCAACCCAAAAGTATTGGAGAAGGTTCGGTCCATGGAGAAGGAGAAACAGCCGCCGTGGATTGAAAGGGCGGAGGAGGCCGTGGGCCATCCTGATGAGAGTGATATCCAGAGATTAAAAGGGGTAGTGGCTGCTGCGCTGAATGCCCTCTGAAAAAAAGCCGGACCCGGATTTTCGACCATGACGGGGTCGCGATTTAATTAAAATGGGGTCTTAAAATGTAACGAGATAACGATTTAAGACCCCATTCTTTTTATCTCTTCGGGCACCTGGTTTGAGCTCAGGCTCAGATCCCGGCTATCAGGACTCTTCCTGCCCGCCCTTCCGAAGTGATTCCTCAAAATCCTTAAAAAATCTATCTTTTTCCTTCCAGCCGCCACCGAACCGATCATCAAAATAGTCACCCAATCGATCAAATGATTTCTGCCACCATAATCGTTTGCCGCCACCGCGAATCACATCTTCGAGTAAATCTTTGAGTTCCAGCATCTTGTCCTTTGGAATAAAAGAGAGGGCACCGAGGTTGATGGATTGTTTAAGGGCCTCCGGCGTCACGGCATGGGCTGTAAGCATGACTGTTGGGAAGCCCCTTGAATCGGCGTTCTTCAGGAGTTCAAACCCATTAACACCCATAATATCCAACACCACAATATCATAGGTATGACTCGAAAGGAGTTGAACAGCGGTATCGTAATCCGAGGCCTTATGAACGTCACACATATCCAATATTTCTGCTACTGTCTGAAGGATATCAGGTTCATCATCAACCACCAGGATCTTCTTTCCATGTAAAGGACTCTCTGCGTTCATAGTATCGTTGCCTCCTTATGTTTCAAAATTCCGTGCATTATAACAACGAATATCTGGACAGTCAAAGATATCAGGATCTCTCTTCTGCCATACGGAGGAACGCCTGGGCGGGAGGCGAGAGTTCAATATCTCTTGGGAAAACAATAACGGTTTGTATGAGTATAGGACCTTCCCTGATGCCCAAGCATTCCAGGAGCCCCATTTTAACCTCCCGTTCCACCTCGGGTTTGTATAGGAAGGTGATACCTCGTCCTTTCATTACGTACTGCTTTATAAATTCCACGCTTCCTGCCTCCACAAGGACCGAAGGATTGACACCATGGGATTCCAGCAATGAAAGGATGGCATATCTTGAGCCGGACCCCATCTCCCTGATGATAATGGGCTCGGCTTTTAGCTCCTGTATGGAAACCACACCTTTCTTGGCGAACCTGTGCCCCGGCGGAGTGACCAGACAAAATTCCTCTTTCGTGTAGGGGACCACTTTCAACTTACTGCTGAATGAGAGCCTGCCTATGATGCCGAGATCATATTTAAAGGCCAGAATGGCATCGGCGATCACCTGAGAACTTCCCACCTCTAAAGAGATCTTTACCCCCGGAAATTGTTCCTGAAACTGGGAAAGGAGTCCCGGCATGAGATGCCTCGCGAAGCTGCGGGTGGTTCCCAATGTAAGGGACCCCTGTGCCAGTTCCGTGTATCCTTTGAGAGCAAATTCCATCTCATCCACGATCTCAAAGACCTTCTCTGCATAGCTAAACAGGACCCTTCCCACCTCTGTGAGTTGGAATTCCTTGCCGTACTTACTGATGAGTTTGACGCCGAGTCCGTTCTCCAGCGACTTGATCTGCATGGTGACCGCAGGCTGGGTGACAAAGAGGGTATCCGCCGCCCGGGTTATGCTTTTCTCCCTGACGGTGATGAAAAAGGCCCTGAGTTGATTGAGGTTGATCTGCATGGATCAATTCCATAAGGAAATCTTATAGAAATATAAAAATAATTGCTTTGACAAGTCAACATAAAAGAAAGAGATTATTGTGGATTGAGCGAAGCGAACCAGGTCCCAAGCGTTGAACCCTCAATGTAAGAGTTTGTTTGCTTATTAAGGTGAGATGACTTCCATGACACCCCATCGAATCATATTCTGGCAGATCGAGGGCGTTTGGGTCTTTTATGTGTTGGCAGCTTTCACCACGGGTCTTTTTCTGACAGGAATAGCCGCCCACATCTGGGTATGGAAAAAGAACGCGGGATCTCTGGAATTTCCTTTTTCAAAAAACCCATTCAAAAAGGTGATCCTGGATATCTTCCTGGGACGACGCGTGCTTCGGGGCAATATAGCCGCAGGTTTGATGCACCTTTTCCTTTTCTGGGGGTTTTTGTCCCTTTTCATCGGCACCGCCCTACTGGCTGTACACGACTATACCTTTTCGTTCTTAACGGGAACGACTTACCTAGTCTATTCCTTTGTCATGGAGGTGGGAGGCCTCATGCTCCTGACAGGACTCCTCTGGGCACTCATTCGTCGATACATCCAGCGCGTTCCTCGGCTCGAAAGGCGTTTGGAAGATGCCCTGGTGCCCGCTTGGTTGCTGCTGGTCGGCCTTTCAGGTTTCTTAGTAGAAGGTGTTCGACTGGCCTCCCAGCAGCCCCAATGGGGTGAGTGGTCCTTTATGGGGGGGTGGATAGGTTCGCTGTTCTCACAAGCTGGGGCAAAAGACCTTTATCCCTATCTCTGGTGGGGGCATGGGCTCCTGAGCCTGTGCTTTATTGCAGCGATTCCCTTTACCAAGCTTTTTCATATCCTGGGGGCGCCTGCGGGGATCTATTACCAGGGGCTGAACAAACCGGTCATTCCGGATGTCATGGATGGGGCAGGAAAATTTGAACTGGGTGATACAGTCTTTTTTGATGCCTGCATGCGGTGTGGGCGGTGCGTGGATGCCTGTCCCTCTCCAGGGGCCGGTGAACCCTTTGCCCCTCGGGATTTTATTCAGGGGATACGCCATGCCCTGTGGAAAATCCATTTCCCCTGGGGAGACATCAGGTTTCTGAGCAGGGGTGAAGAAAACGAAGTGGATGAAAAGATATGGTACTGCACCACCTGCCGGGCCTGCCTGGAGGTTTGTCCCGTCTACGGCGCCACCTTCGAGGCCGTACTGAAAAAAAGGGTTTTGGCCGTTGAGGATGGAATCCAGGTGCCCACGCTTCTGAACCAGACCCTTGAGAGGATTTTTAACTACGACAATCCGTGGGAGTCATCCAGGCGAAATCGAGGGGCCTGGGCCGAGGGGCTGGATCTGATCGATCTCACAAAGAGGGTCGCGGAAGCGGATCTCTGCTACTTCGTGGGTTGTACCACCTCCTTTGATGACACGGCCCAGGGAATCGCTCGGTCCTTTTCAAAGATCCTTCAGACGGCCGGGGTGGATTTCGGCATCCTCGGCAGAAAAGAACCCTGTTGCGGGGACATTTCCAGACGAGTGGGTGAATTGGGCCTATTTGTGGAGCAGACGGAGAAGTGTCTCGATCTCTTTGACAAATACGAGATTACCGAAGTGGTGACCTCCTCGCCCCATTGCTTCCATGCCTTTCGAAATGAATATCCTGAAGCACCTTTTAACGCGCGCCATTATACCCTGGTTTTACAGGAACTGATCGCCGATGGGAAGCTACGGTTCAAGGCCCGATTCAAGGAAGACGCGGAAGTGAAGGTCACCTACCATGATCCCTGCTACCTGGGCCGGTACAATCAAATCTTTGATGAGCCAAGGGACATTATTGGTTCGATCCCCGGGCTCAACCTGGTGGAGATGAGACACCATGGGGCCGACAGCCTCTGCTGCGGTGGAGGGGGAGGAAGGATGTGGCAGGATCTGGACGGCGAGGTCAAGATGAGCGAGGTTCGGATCAGGGAGGCCGAGACAACCGGTGCACGGATCCTCGTCACCGCATGTCCTTTGTGCCGCATCACGCTGGAGGATGCCCGCAAGTCTCTGGGTCTGAAAGAGACCCTTCAGGTCATGGATCTAAATGAGCTGGTTTTACAGGCATTGGAACAAGTGGATTAGAAACGGGGAACGAGAACGCTATCGTTTTCCAATCTAAAATCCAAAATCTAAAATCCAAAATCCTATAATAGGAGGATCCGGATGAGTGATGTGATGATACTGGGAGAGGTGAAAGAGGGATCATTGGATATGAAGACCCTTGAATTGCTGGGGATCGGCAAAAAGCTTGCCGACAATGTCGGTGTGGGCCTTTCCGTCGTGGTCATGGGGGACGAGATTTCCGCGTCAGCCGAACAGGCTGCCTCCTACGGTCCGGACAGGGTATATAAACTGGAACACCCTTTATTAAAGGGATTCAAGCCCGATCTTTGGATTGCATCGTTGGAGCAGGCGTGCAAGCAGATCAATCCGAAGATCTTCCTCATGAACCATGGTCCCATATGTATGGAGCTGGGCCCGAGATTGGCCTTTCGCTTGAACACCCGGCTTACCACAGATTGCATTGATCTTTCGATTGATCCTGAAGACGGACTTCTGCTGCGGACAAAACCGGTCTCGGGCGGCAATGCGATTTCCGTTTTCAAGTGCCCGGGCGAGCCGCAACTGGTGACAGTGAGGTCAAAAGTCTTTGAACCTGCCGAATCGGTTAACGGGAAAGGGGAGATCGTGGATATGGTTCCGGAAATCGATGAATCCATGATCAAGGTGGAGTCCATTGAGGTCGTTAAAGAGGATGTGGTTGCCCTGGACAAAGCGGACGTTGTGGTTGCCGGCGGCGCGGGGCTGGGCGATGAGAGTGGTTTTGCGATCCTTCAGGAGCTTGCAGAGGAACTGGGCAAATCCTTTGCAAGTGTGATGATCGGATGCAGCAGAGTGGCCGTGGATAAGGGGTGGATCTCTTCCGATCATCAGGTGGGTCTGACCGGCACCATGATCTCCCCGGATATCTATGTGGCAGTGGGAATATCCGGTGCGATTCAGCATCTTGTGGGCATGATCCAATCCAAAAAAATCATCGCCATCAACACGGATCCGGGCTGTAACATGTTCAAGGTTGCCGATTACGGTGTTGTTGAAGATTATGAAAAGGTTATACCTGCCCTTGTGGAGAGATTGGAGGAACTGTCATGAAAGAATTATCCATCATAGTCTGCGCCAAACAGATCCCCGACCCCGAGGCGCCTTTGTCGGATGTCAGTGTGGATGCTAAAAAACAGGAGGTTATCGTTGATGCACCGCTGGTCATCAACCCCTTCGACGAAAATGCCCTGGAGGTCGCCCTCTTGCTGAAGGAAGAGGTCGGCGGGAATATCACTGTCCTGAGCCTGGGGCAGAAGGTCTCGGACACGGTATTGAGAAAGTGTCTGGCAGCCGGTGCTGATGAATTGATCCTTCTGCAGGATGAGGCCTTTAAAAAGCTTGACAGCCATTCCATAGCCGGTGCCCTGGCGGACGCCATAAGGAAGATAGGCGAATATGATCTGGTCTTGACCGGGCGGCAGGCCGGTGACTGGGACTCCGGTCAGGTCGGCCTGATGCTGGGCGAAATGTTGGGGCTTCCATGCATCAGCCTGGCCCGTGAGATCAAAATAGAAGAAGGGAACGTGCTTGTTAAAAAGAACATTGCCGGAGGGTATGAACAGGTAAGGACCAAGATCCCGGCGCTGATAACGGTGAGCAATGAGGTTGGCGAATTACGTTATATCTCGAGGACAAAGATGATGAAAATGCTCAGGGCAAGGGCTTCTATCCCTTCATGGAGCAGCGAGGATTTTATCGGTGACAAAGAAGAACTGCAGAAAATGAGGATCGTCGAACTTTCGTCGCCACCGGATATGAGAAGGGATTGCGAATTTATAGAAGGCACACCTGAAGAAAAGGCCGATAAACTGGCGGCTGTTTTCAAGTCGCTTATGTAATCTTTCAAATGGTTATGAAAGTCCTATTTCGTTCATTTTTATAAAGACACAGGAGGCAAATACAATGGCAGACAAGTCTTACGATGCAGTGGTTATCGGTGGAGGGCATCATGCTACGATTATAGCCCCTTATCTCGCCAAGGCCGGCTTGACAGTGGGGATTTTTGAACGTTTGGATCATCTGGGCGGCGGCGCCGTATCTCATGAGGACTCACCGGCGCCGGGGTTTCGAAGCAATTTTTGCGCCCATTTTACACGCTTTTACAGTCATCCTGCCTACAAGGATTTCAATCTCCGCGACGAGGGGTTGGAGTATGTCTTTCCTGAAACCAATGAGGCCAGTATCTTTGATGATGGGTCATCCTATGTCTCCTATGCCGGTTATCCGGTCGTGGACCCCCAGACAGGGAAGACGGAGTTCAGCGAAAAGAACGTAAAAAAGACCTATGAGCAGATCCTGCAATTTTCCAAAGCCGATGCGGAGGCCTATCTTGACTGGACGGAAAGATACACAGAGATCATCCGACCGGCATTTCACAGGTATCGCTACTCCGTTCCGCCCCCCTACGGCGTGCCCGATCCATTGGAGGAGTTGATGACCAATCCCAAGAGCGGGATCGATCCTTCCATGCAGTTCATGACCGCCAAGGAGATCGCTCACTATTTCTTTGAAAGCGAGGAGCTCAGGATTGTCACGCTTCGAGGATTTCTCACCTCCTGCGGCATCTACCCGGATGATGTGCCAGGTCTCATGTACACCTTTGCGACCATTCACCTGGTGCTCGGATGGGAGACGGCATCCATTGCCAAGGGGGCCACACAGGCCATCACGGATTCCCTTGTCTCGGCCGGCAAAAAACTGGGTGTTGAATACTTTGTCAATTCAGAAGTGGATAAGGTAATCATTGAAAATGGTGAGGCAAAAGGCGTCAAGTTACTGGACGGGACCGAGATCGAGGCCAAACAGCTCGTGGTATCGGATAATGCCACCCCCCAGCTCTTCCTCCGCATGATCGGAGAGGAGCACCTCAGCACCCAAATGAAGCGAAAGGTGGACACCTATTTCTTTGATCGCGCGCAACTATTCTGGGGACCTGTAGGCCTGCACGAGCTTCCCGACTATAAGGCAGCCAAGGACAACCCGGATGTCAATGGCGTTCCGCGGACTTACGTGGTGCCCAAGGATCTGGCGTTTCTGGAAGACAAGTATATGCACGAGATCTTCCTCTTCGGGATGCCCTCCAAATTTTTCCTCCTGACGGCCCCCGACAGCATATGGGATAAGACCCGCGTGCCCGAAGGAAAACACTGCGTGTTAATAGAGGAATTTACCTGCCCGGCCCGCATCTTCTCCAGAAAGGAGTGGCGCCAGTTGCACGATGAATTCTACGAGGCCATGATCGAACATTGGCAGAAATATGCCCCCAATATGACCAAAGACAATTACATTGGAGAGCGCATTGCGACACCTATTGATATACAGGATACCCACCTGGACATGAGAGAAGGGGGCTGGTCCGAGGGCAACTGCGGCGGCTCCCAGAGCGGACGTTTCAGAGGATTGCCTGGAGGGTATCGGACCTTTATCAAGGGGCTCTACATGTGCTCCTCCGGGATAACGGGCGGACCGGCTATCGGACGCGGCTCGAGTTATAACTGTTACCAGGTCATAGCCGAAGACTTTGGCTTGCCGTCCCCTCAGCACTAATCAGGCTGGCTTAACCCACTGCGCCCCATGAAAACTTCGAACCATTCAACCCTGTCCTTTCCCGCAAAGCGGAATCTAAGGAAGTGCGGGGTCCTCTGGGGTAGTTTTTATTGTCCATCTTAAAAGGAATAATCCGAGAATGACTTTCGCCGGCCAACTACTCAGAATTAACTTGAGCAACGCTGAATATCGTGTTGAGAAAATTCCAGATGAGCACTACAGGAAGTTTATCTCTGCGCGAGGACTAAGCGCCAAATACCTTTATGAAGAACTAAAGCCAAACATAGGCCCCCTCGGACCCGAAAATAAGCTCATCCTCTCAATCGGCCTCCTGGGAGGCACCGGGCTTCAGGGCTTTTCCAAATGGGCCGTAGCATCCAAGAGCCCACTTACTGGAACCATCTTCCGCTCTATCACAGGGGGAAATTTCGGCCCCTGGATGAAATATGCGGGATATGATCTCATCATCATAGAGGGGATGGCTAAGAATCCCACTTACCTCTATATAGACAGCGAAGGGGTCCATTTCTCGGGAGCAGAGGAAATTATTGGCCTCGATCCCCGTCAGGTCCAGCAAAGATTGAAACAGAAATACGGCCCTCGTACAGAATCGGCCTGCATAGGCCTGGCCGGGGAAAAGGGCGTCAGGTATGCGGTCATCACTTCAGGCGAACGGACGGCCTCACGGGGTGGAATGGGAACGGTGATGGGATCCAAGAACTTAAAGGCCATAGCCATCAACACCCCTGTTAAAAAGCCGACTCCTTCTGATAAAACCAATTTCAGGGCCCTCTTAAAAAAGCAGATAGGCATCTTAAAAGGGCACACCCGCAGAAAAAACATGACCACTCTGGGAACACCCTATATTACGACGATTGTAAACGCATTGGGCATCTTACCCGTAAGGAATTTTCAAGAGGGAAGCATCCAGGCCGTTGACCAAATCTCGGGTGATGAGTTCTATGAGCTAAAAAAAGCCAAGGCCGGTTGCCACGTCTGCATGACCCGGTGTGGTGGAATGCGCCAGGTCACCAGAGGTCCTCTAGAGGGCTCCCAAATCGATGGTCCAGAGTATGAGACCATCTTTGCCTTTGGCCCGCTATTAGACATCACAGATAAGCAATTTGTTATCGATGCCAATGCCCTCTGTGACTACTACGGAATAGATACCATCAGTGCAGGGGTTTGTATAGCCTATGCCTGTGAGTTGTTTGAGAAGGGGATCATTTCAACATCTGATACGGATGGCCTTGACCTTAACTGGGGAAACAGGCAGGCCATTTTTTCTCTGCTGGAAAAGATTGGAAAGCGGGAAGGCCTGGGGGAGCTTCTGGGAGAGGGAGTTAAATGCGCGGCTGAGAGGATAGGGGGAGAGGCTGCTTACTATGCCATACACATCAAAGGTCTTGAACTTCCCGGTTATGACCCGAGGGGCGTGAAAGGATATGCATTGAGCATGGCCGCCTCAAATATCGGCGGGAGCCATATGTATGGACGTCCCAGAGACGAATTAGCGGGCTTGGTGGATCCATTCATAGAGAAAGACAAAGGCTCCTCTATTGCGCAGGTGCAAAAGGAACAGGCCCTGGAGGATTCACTCATCGCCTGTACATTTGGGAATTCCGGATTGGATCTCCCTATGTATGCAGAATTACTTTTTGCCGCAACAGGCATGGAGGCGTTTATGGACCCTGAGAGCCTGCTGCAAATTGGAGAAAGAATCATTTGCCTGGAGAGGTGTTTCAATATAAGGGAAGGATTCGGGCGAAAAGATGATTCTCTGCCAAGGAGAATGGTTTCTGAAGCATTAATGAATGGGGGGCCCTCTTCCGGTCAGATGGTCAAAAATCTGGGTGGTTTGCTGGATGAGTACTATGAAGCACTTGGCTATGGGAAAGATGGGGTTCCGACGATCGAAAAGCTGAAGGAACTGGGCATCGGCGGTGGGGATCTGCAAGGTAGACCGGAGACGGATCTACTCCCACCGTTTTCATCCCTATACCCTGGAACACCTTCCCATTGATATTCCCGAAGGATTGGAATACGCTATTGTCATGGTCCACGAGATGAGCTATACACTCATGCGAACGGCGTCTGCTTTTGGTGAAAATGCTGCCACAGGCAGAGGCTTCTCCATGATGGCCTGTGTGGCCTCTTCCGTGGCCCATTTCATCCGGGACCCGGGGGCTACAGGGCCATCCCCGGCGGCAATGATACGGCCTTGAACATTCCCCTGGCCACTCGGTGAACTGGGCCGCCACGGCCTCTGGTTGGCCCAAGGTTCGGCCCCCGGGTTAGAATTAGCAGGGTATTTACGGATCTCCCCCTGGTCCCGGACAAACCCATATCCAATAACCACGGCATTTACAAATGGTATATCAACCCTGAAAAATGCTTCCACTTCTGGGTAAAAAATAGCGGGGACTGCGCAAACTGCATCAGGGTGTGCGTGTCCAACAAACCGGATACCACTTTTGACAGCTTTGTCAGGTGGCACGTAAGAAACCTTCCCCAGTTCGACTGGTTCTATCTAGAGATGGACGAGATTTGTGGCTATGGTAAAAGGATCAGAATGGGGGATGTGTGGAAATAGGATGAAAAACAATGAGACAGTAACGACCATCTGCAGAATGTGTCCCCAGGGCTGCGGGCTTGAGGTCACCGTGAAAGACGGCAAGCCCGTCCAATTAAAAGGTTCTAAGAAACACCCCTTCAACAAAGGATGGCTGTGTGTTAAAGGTAGGGCCGCTCTTGATCTCTTTCACTCCCCAAATAGACTTCAAACTCCCCTGATCCGAAAACAGGGCAAATTCATTCCGGTCACATGGGAGGAGGCACTTAAATTTGCCACAGAAAAACTTCAACAAATAAAAGAGCAATACGGTCCCCAGAGCCTGGCCCTGTACCATGGGGAGGGAGTCGGTCACCAGGAGATCAAGTATTACATGAAACGCTTTGCCAATGTTTACGGCACCCCCAACTTTATGGGCGTCGGCTCCCTGTGCAACGCGGCTCGAACCATGGCGGATAGTATCGCCTTTGGGGGCGTGACCAAACCCGATATTCCAAACACCGCCTTTCTAATAATCTGGGGAGGAAATCCCTTCTCTTCAAATGAACCTGTCCCTCCGGGCGACATAAACAGGTTCAAAAAAAGGGGGGGGCAAATGGTGGTCATTGACCCTAAAAAGACCGACCTGGCTTCCAAGGCGGACTTTCATATGGCTGTCAGACCGGGGCGGGACGAGGTTTTGGCCCTGAATATGCTTCACATCATGTTGCGGGAAGAGCTTTGGCATAAGCCATTTACGGATAAATGGGTCCATGGCTTTGACCAGCTATACGATACAGTGAAGGATGACCGGTTTTCCCCTGAAAAGGGGGAGGCCTTGACCGGGGTCCCTGCCGATTTGGTGCGTCAGGCCACACGTGCCTATGCAGGCGCCAAACCTGCGTCCCTGTCCATGGGCAACGGTCTGGAACACCACGCAAACGGCATCTCAACCATGCGGCTCATATCCATCATGAAGGCCATCACGGGAAATCTGGATATACCGGGAGGGGATCTGTTCACGCCCAAGCCCGGGCTGAAAGACATCAGAACGCCCTTACCGGAGCCGGACACCCCGCCCATCGGTTCGGACAGGTATCCCCTGTTTTGTCACTTTCGGAAAGAGGGCCGCGCACTTTCGCTCCCCAGGGCCATACTGGAGGAACAGCCATACCCTGTAAGAGGGATGATTATTGTGGGTGGTAATCCTTCCCTCGAATGGCCCGAGAGCAGACGGGTACGGGAGGCACTCAGGAGACTGGATTTTTTGATGGTTGTGGATATTGTGCAGTCGCCGGATTCACGGCATGCCCATGTGGTCCTCCCGGCCTGCACCTTTCTGGAAAGGGACGAGCATCACGTGGATGTCTATCACAACCTCCACACCATCGTGTTGAGACGACAGGTGGTGGAGCCGGTCTCTGGTATCCCGGATCAGATGATCTGGGTGAAGCTGGCCGAGCATATGGGCTTTGGGAAGTATTTCCCCTGGAAAAGTTGCAAGCAAGGCATCGATTATCTACTGAGTGATCTCCAGGTGACCTATAGCGATCTCGTTTCAAAAAATGGGATCCATGAGTATGAGGAGAGAAGATACAGAAAATATGCAGAGCAGGGATTCAACACCCCGACAGGAAAGGTGGAGATCTTATCAGAGCGGTTAAAACGCTTTGGGTATGATCCGTTCCCCATAAGAGAAGATGTTTTCGATTCGGCTCCGGAGCAGGATGGGTTTCCCCTTTCTCTTTCCACCGGCGGGAATCTGCTCTGCTACCTGCACTGGCAATACCGTTACATCCCCGGACTGAGAAAGATGGCGCCGGAACCCCTGTTTGACGTGCACCCGAAAACAGCCTCCCGATACGGGATAGCTGAAGGTGACATGGCCGAGGTGCAGACCCCCCATGGAGCGATCCGACTCAAGGCCAGTCTTTCAGAGACAATACGTCATGATACCATTCACATTCCCGAGGGCTGGGAAGAGGCCAATGCAAACATCCTGACAAGCCTTGAAGACACAGACCCCGTCTCTGGATTCCCCAACCTCAAATCCATAGGGTGCCGCATCAGGAAATTATAAATCAAAAGAAATCGCCCGTCCTATACATGAAAAAGGGGTCAGATCTGCTGTTGACTGTTATACAATGTCTTTTCTATGTTTTTCACACGTACCCTTAGCTTTCGGTCCGCCGACATGTCTCTTTTCATTTTTTCAATGA
>CAZXCQ010000062.1:0-24862 GCA_964639275.1 uncultured Desulfobacteraceae bacterium
CCGGAATCCAGACCTTCTGACAATAAACATGTTTACCGCTAATTACTGAGAAGATACAAATAGGGTTTTGGTATAAAAGGAGCCGGAATTCAGATGTCCTCAATCGATATCCTGGAACAGATAAGGGTGATCCTGGGAGATCTTTACCCGGAAGGGGACACGGAGAGGACCTTTCAGCCCTTAAAGCAGGTCATGGAACAATATGCCCGGGATGAGACGATCCTCAAGAAGAGGCAGAAATACAGCGACCAGGTTGTGCTTGATGAAAGGGATGCATTTCTTATTACCTATGCCGATACCATATACAATGAACGAGAAAGACCGCTTCGTACCCTCAGTCGTTTCCTGGACAGATATGTAAAAGATGCGGTGACAGGCGTACACTTGCTCCCTTTTTTCCCGAGCAGTTCGGACGGCGGATATGCCGTCATCGACCACAAGGAGGTCGCCCCAAGACTCGGGACCTGGGAGGATATCAAACGGCTTTCCGACAGGTATCGGCTCATGGTGGATTTTGTGATCAATCACGTATCAAGCAGATGTGAATGGTTCAAACGGTTTTTGGAGGGTGACAAACGATACCAGGACTATTTTATCTGGGATGACAAAGATATGGAGATACCAGAGGTATTTCGCCCTCGGGCCTCTCCTCTCTTTACCCCGTTTGACTCTGCTACAGGGAAAAAATATGTATGGACCACGTTTAGCGAGGACCAAATAGACCTCAACTTCAAAAACCCCGAGGTGCTCATGGAGGCGGTTGATATTTTCTTGTCTTACCTCACCAAAGGCATTGAGGTCATACGGCTTGATGCGATCGGGTATGTATGGAAAGAACCCCATACCAGCTGCGTCAATCTGCCGCAGACCCATGAGATCGTGAGACTCTTGAGAAGGATTCTGGATTACATGGCCCCCTATGCGGCGATTTTGACAGAGGCCAATTTCCCGGATCAGGAGAACATCGCCTACTTTGGGAAGGGGCACGAGGCAAATATGGTATACAATTTTTCGCTCCCGCCACTGGTCATAGATGCCTTTGCGCGAAAGGATACCTCCTACATAATGGAGGAGACAAATAACATCAGACAGGATTTCCTCTTCTTTGATTTTCTGGCCTCACACGACGGTGTCGGTGTTTTGGGCGCAAAGGAAAACTTCAGCACAGAGGACTTTGAAAATCTGCTCCGTATCACAAAGGCCCATAACGGGTTGATATCCTATAAGGCGACCAGAGATGGTGAAGAGCCCTATGAGCTCAATATCAGTTATCTTGATGCCATTTGTGATCCCAATCTTCCGGTGGACAGTTTTACCGTAAAGAAGTTTATTGCATCTCAGGCCGTTATGCTGTTTCTGAAAGGGATTCCAGGGATCTATATACACAGTTTGCTGGGCTCCCGAAACTATCCGGAAGGTGTCAGGGAGAGCGGGATAAACCGGATGATAAACCGGGAAAGGCTTTATGAAGAGGATATTGATGCGGCGCTCTCTGACGCCCATTCACTGCGTTTTCAGGTCCTTGACAGGTTCTTGTGCCTGCTGAAGGAACGAAAAAGGATCCCTGCCTTTCACCCCTCAAGCGAGAAAGAGGTGATCGATCTCATCGACAAGAGACTGTTGGTGATCGAGAGGCGGTTTCAGGATGAAACCGTATGGGTCATCATAAATGTGAGCGAGGACAGCCTCGTGGCGCCGGAATATAACGGGAAACTGGATATCGCCTCCGGCAGGGCATTTGATGGAGATGTGGAGCCTTTTGGGATCTATCTGCTAAGATGAGAGTAAGCATAGCACCAGAAACCATTCAGAATCCCATGCTCTTGAGAAATCAGAAAGAAGGCGCCAATTTATCCTTTTTCGTAACACTTTGGCCTTTTGAAAGCCGGGCAATGGGGGATTAGAGGGGGCTTTAGGGGGCCCGCTTGCCGGTCATGCTTGTGATGTCAACTTTGATAATGAGGGTTTTTGCCACGGTGTCAATCGGGAATTCAAAGGGTCCTTCCCCGTACTGCCCCATCAAGATACCCAGGGCCTTGTTTTTGGCCTCAGGGTCCTCAATATAAGAGGCCTTTCCAAACCCGATTACGCTCCTATAATCGATGCCCCACTTGCATGCTTTTTCACCCTGGCGAATTTCACAGTCAACGTCAAATTCAAAGCAGACCTGATTGTTTTTCTTGAGAATATCCACCTTTTTGCCTTCTCTGGCAGAGTGAAAATACAGGGTATTGTCGTGGTATCCAAAGCAAAGCGGAACGATATAGGGTGTCCCCTCATCCGACATGGCCAATCGACAGACCAAAGACTTGCGAATAATGGCCTCGATCTCTTTTTTGTCCGTGATTTCCTGCTTTTTCCTTCTCATTGAACAAGATCCTTTTTTGCACCCCTGGCACCGGTAATCAATTTAGAACTCTTCAATAAAATCAATAATGGCCCTGCCCAATTCTCTGGGGCGCTCGGCCGGGATGAGGTGGCCTGCGTTTTCGATGTCAATGCGCCTTCCCTGTGGGAGCCGGGAAAAGAGGTCTTTCAGGTCATTGAGATCCAGGAATATATGATCCTGGAGCCCGGTAATGACCAGGGTGGGCAGGTCGATACGCTCATAGGGCAGGTTCCAATCCGCTGTCCGACCGGCCTCGGCAAGGAGTTTATAAGATCCGCTTGCCGGATCCAAGGGCGCATAATCCCCCTCTTTGAGAAAATCGGATCGGTTGGCTGATTGCCACTCTTCATTGACCAGCAGCGGCATATACAGATCCCTGAAAAGCTCGAGCCCGCCGACATCCATTGCCCGAACCAGGGCGTCTCCGATCCATTTGAGGCGAGGGCCGTCACGGCGCAAGGTGTTGATCAACACCAATCCAACCCCTTGAGCACCCTTGAGCCATGCCTGTGCGGCGAAAAGACCGCCGATGGACAGGCCCACGAGGACGGGATGGACAGGCTTTACTTCATTCAAAAGGTCAACGGCATTGTCAACGATCGTGTCGGCATCCAGCCTCACGCCGGGTGAAAAGGGGCTGTTGGTTTGGCCACGGTAGTTAAAGAGCAGGGTGCCGTGGCCCCTTTCTCTGAGCATCGGTCCGATGATCGCCTCCCAGGAACCTGTGTCGCCGGTCAGCGGGTTAAAAAAGACACAGGTGCACCCATCGGGGCCTTTTGGCTCACTATGTTCGTAGTAAAGCCCGTCTTTGGGACCGAGATAGAATGTCGGCATCTGCCTAGCCCTCCCATAGGATGTAGTAGGTAAAGATCCGGGCCCGTTTGACCAGGATAGCTCACAAGACTCTGATTTTGGCGGAGAGAGAATAAAAATGTGGGGTCTCAGTGTCAACAAAAAAGGTGTCAGAGGATAGATGGATTAAGTCCGGCCGGGGAAGAGATATTGATTATAGCTCAAGCGGTTCCACATCCTTTTTTGCCAGATAGCACTCGCCCTCTTCTGTTATCCCGACGATACGGCTGGTAACAAGATATTCAAGGGCCTTGGGCCTATAATCCTTGGCGCCGATCCGAAACATGACCTGTTTTGCGTAGGGAAGCCTTACAGCGGAGGAGGGATCAAATGCCCCTCTGTTCCGGAGATCTCTTATGATAACCTTGTAGGCGCGTCCTATTCGCCATGCATGAATCTTTCTGGTAAAGACATAGACGATTATCAAAAGACAAATAATAAACAGGAGTTGATTGACTTGTGACATTCTTTATTGATTACCTTTCTTGTGGCATTTCCGTTTGTGGATTGTTTATGACATGCGGGGTAGAAAAAGGACTAGCGTTTTGACTTCCTTTCCACCTCGCGTCTTTTTAGTTCCTTTCGTATGATCTTGCCGGTGGTGGTCATGGGAAGTTCGGTAACGAATTCAATCTCCCGGGGATATTCATGAGCCGCCAACCTGACCTTTACAAACTTCTTGATATCCTCTTCAAGTTCCGGGGTGGGTATCACTTCGGGTTTGGGAATGACAAATGCCTTTACAACCTCTGTCCGCACATCATCAGGGCTGCCTACCACGGCCACCATCCCGACTGAAGGATGCTTCATCAGACAGTCTTCGATCTCAGCGGGCCCGATGCGATAGCCCGCACTGGTAATCACATCGTCTTTTCTGCCGACAAACCAGAAATAGCCATCCTCATCTCTTTTTGCCAGGTCTCCTGAGAGCCACCAGTCATTCACATATTTTTCTTCTGTGGCCTCCGGGTTCTTCCAGTATTCAATACACATCACCGGATCAGGTCGCCTGATTCCGATCTCCCCGACAGTCCCTGGAGACACGGCTATGCCCGACTCATCCACCACCTCAACCCTATGGCCGGGGATTGCCTTCCCCATCGAACCCGGTCTGGTTTCCATTATCTCCGAACAATTCCCCAGCACCAGATTGACCTCGGTCTGGCCGTAGAATTCATTTATGGTCAGTTTCATGACTTCTTTACCCCAATCCAGGAGCTCCTCCCCCAACGCCTCTCCGCCGCTCGCGATGGTTCGCATTGAGTAATCATGGCGACTCTGGGGGTCGTTAACCTGACGCATCATCTTGAGTGCCGTTGGCGGCATAAAGGCGTTACGGATGCCATATTTGGCGATGAGATAAAAGGCCTTCTCCGGGTCAAATTTCTTGGCGCGATGGGCGACAACCGGTGTCCCAAAGTGCCAGCTGGGTAGCAGCACATCCATAAACCCGCCCATCCACGCCCAGTCGGCGGGGGTCCAGAAGAGATCGTCATCCCTCGGGAAAAAATTGTGCGGGATCTGGATGCCCGGCAGATGCCCCAGCAGGGTGCGATGGGCGTGAAATGCACCCTTGGGGGGGCCGGTGGTGCCCGAGGTATAGCTGATAAAGGCAGGGTCATCCGCCCGGGTGGCAACGGGATCAAACAAAGGAGATCCCTTTTCTATCAACCCCCAAAAATCCAAACTCCCTTCTCTGGCCTGCCCCCTTGCCAGTACAATCACCTGGAGGTTTGGGAGCCTCTCCTGTATCTCCAGGACCTTCGGGAGGTTTGCCTCGTCAGTGACAATCCCTTTGGCCTCGCTGTTTGAAAGACGGTACTCCAGGGCATCGGTGCCAAACAGGGTGAAGAGGGGGATTGCAATGGCACCCATCTTGTATATGGCAATGTGGGAAATTCCCGCCTCAGGGGACTGGGGGAGCATGATCCCGACTCGATCCCCCCGTTCAATACCGTGTGCCTTGAGACCGTTGGCTAGCCTGTTGGAGAGCCTCTTTAGATCCCAAAAGGCATAATGCTCCACGCCACCTTTATCATCTTCGTAGATCAGGGCGAGGCGGTATCTCTGATGCGCCCATTTGTCGCATATGTCCACACCCATGTTAAAATACTCGGGAATCTCCCACCGGAATGAGTTATAGACCTCATCGTAATTCCTGGCAGGCTTGAGCATATCAACGACCTCCTGTGTTACATTTTCACGTCACAAGGATCGGCGCAGGCCGCGCGGCAGTCTTATGCCATTGCCCTCCCCAAGTGCCGATTTTGAAAAGGGCTAAATTGATACATATACTTTTTGTATAGGAACTATATGGATTGTTTGGGTCTGTCAAGGTAAACCTGGCGCCCCACTGAGCCTACTGGCCTTTCTTTTCGGCATAGGTCAGTACCATGCCCCCATCAAAGAGGAGGTCCCCGCCGATCAGGTATCTCGCAAAACGCGAAAATCCAAAGATAAACAGATTTGCCGCTTCTATGGGTGACATCATTTCCTTGATTCGGGAGTGACCCATCATCACATCTCGCACCACCTCTTCAGGGGTGATACCTCGCTGGGCTGCCTGCGCCGGGATCTGGTTTAAGGCCAGAGGGGTCTTGACAAAACCGGTGCTGACGGTAAAGGAACGGACCTTTCCCTCGCCTTCGGCAGAGATGGATTGACTGAGGGCCCTTAAACCGAACTTCATGATATTGTAGGCGGGCTTATTCAGGGTACAGATGTGCCCATGAACCGAGGCCATGTTACCGATCACACCAGACCCATCGCTGCTCTTTTTCATGTGAGGGATAGAGAGTTTAGAAAGATAAAAGGGGGCCCGGAGCATGATGCGCTGCATCAGGTCATATTTTTTCATGGGAAAGTTTTCCACAGAGTCGATGTGCTGGATGCCGGCTATGTTGACCAGGTACTTGATAGTCCCGTGCTCGGCGGCCTGTGTCACGGCGTGTTCGATATCTTCATCTTTTGTCAGGTCTGTCTTTACAAAGATCATCAGCCCCCCCATTTGGTGGGCCATTTCCTGGGTCTTGCGGCCTTCCTCCTCGTTGATATCCAGCCCCACTGTCGTCAGATGATTTGCTGCCGCCGCAATGGCGGTGGCCCTCCCGATCCCTGTGCCCGCCCCCGAGACGATGCATACGTTGTCTGGATTGAAATTATCGTCGCTTATGATCAGAATCTCATCTGGTCCTATCTTGGGTTCACTGACATCCATCTCTTGCCTCCTTGTCATTTATCTGTAGGATACTCTGGCCCGGCCCCCCGGTCACCTGGTCCCACTAGACATAGCTTTCGTATCTGGGTTCATACATCCTGGACCGGATAAAGGCCGAAAGATCTCTGGGCCGGGGCTCCCTTGCGAGCCCCCGTTTGTAAGCCACCCCGGCCACGGCCTCGGCGCAGGCAGCCGAGACATTCCTGATTCTCATAAGCGGCGGATAGATACGCCCCTCCTTGAGATCGGGCTTCGAGACCTGATGGGCCAGGGCCCTCGCCGCGGCGAGAAACATTTCATCGGTCACATGGGAGGCCCTGGAAGAAACAGCGCCCAGCCCCACTCCTGGAAAGATATAGACATTGTTGCCCTGGGCAGGGAACAGGGTTTTTCCTACGATTGTCACCGGCCCGAAAGGGCTGCCGCTGGCAAAGATCGCGCGGCCCCGGGTCCAGCCATAGGCCTCCTCGGCCGTACATTCAGATCGGGATGTGGGATTTGAGAGGGCAAAAACAATCGGCCTTTTGTTGATCCGGGCCATGGCCTCCAGCACCGGCCGGGTGAAGGTGGCCGGTTTCCCGGAGACCCCGATAATGGCGGTGGGCTTCAAAGATTCAACGGCCGAAAGAAAAACGGAAAGCGCCTCGTGGTCATGGGCGTAGGGGATTTTGTGACTGGCGAGGTCTTTCCTGGATTTGACCACCAGCCCCCTGGAATCCATGAACCAGCAACTGTTTCGTGCCTCCTTTTCAGACAGCCCCTCATCCATCATTGCATACACAATCAGATCTCCAATCCCGGTACCCGCCTCTCCGGCACCCAGGAACAGGATCTTTTGATCCGACAGCCTACCCCCCTTAATGCGAAGGGAAGAGTACAGGCCTGCCAGGGTCACCGCGGCCGTCCCCTGGATGTCGTCGTTGAACATGCAGATCCGCTCCCTGTATTTTTTCAGGAAACGAAAGGCATTTATAGTGGCAAAATCTTCAAACTGGATAAGGGCATGGGGGAAGACCTCCTGAACTGCCAGGACAAACTCATCGACCAGGTCATCGTATGCCTTTCCCCTCAACCGCCGTTGTTTTGTTCCAATGTAGAGCGGGTCATTTAACAGGGTCTCATTCTCCGTCCCCACGTCAAGGGTCACAGCGAGGCCGGATGAGGGGTGAATGCCGGCGCAGGTCGAATAGAGCGCAAGCTTTCCCACGGGAATACCCATGCCGTCCGCCCCCAGATCTCCCAGCCCGAGGATCCTCTCTCCATCGGTGACCACAATGATCTGTAGATCTCTATATGGCCAATTTTTGAGAAGGTCCGGTATCCTTCCCCTATCTTTGGCGGAGACAAAAATCCCCCGCGGCCGTTGATAGATATGGGCGTATACCTGGCAGGCCTTGCCAACGGTTGGGGTGTAAATAACCGGGATCAACTCCTCGATGTTGTCCAGAAGAACCTTGTAGAACAGGGTCCTGTTTCGGTCATGGAGGGCCATCAAGTGGACATATTTGTCAAGATCCGTGGATTGTGCCCGGACGTTTTCGAGGACACGCAGCGCCTGCTGCTCCAGAGACAGGACACGGGGAGGTAAAAGTCCTCGAAGTCCCAGGAATTGGCGCTCTTCCTCTGTAAATGCGATCCCCTTGTTGAGGAGAGGGTCATTGAGCAGGGCGGCGCCGTCCCTGACCCTTTCTTCCGCCATTCTTTCTATCCTTCCGCTTTACTCCCCGTCTTCTGAAATCCGACAGTGTTTCAGGATCGTATCGGCGATGGCCGGCCCCGGGCAGCAACCTTTGACATGGACGGTTTTCGGGTCATTTCGGAACTTTTCCGGCGGACAATCTCCGATGACAAAGTATGGTCCTTCATCAAGGTGTCTTTCAAACTTGAGATCACCCGCGTTAAAACCCAACATAAACGTGGGTCTCCCGCAATTTCTGTTGATCTTTTCCCATATACCGTCTCTTTCCCAGAACAGGGCGGCCGCCATGAACCAGGCAAAACATCCATCACACATGCCCCCCAGCACGATATTGCATGGGAAACGATTATACAGGACCGAAACGGGTTTTTCTATCCGAATTGCCAGGTCCTGGATGTCCGGGCCGATGACATGGATCTTGTTGCGCCTTATCTCTCCCACACCGTCAAAATAGGCGGTCCAGGGAAAAGGGAGGTCGTTGCGATCGATACCAATCAGCTCTGATGCAATAGAGTCCACGGCAACCGGGTCGTTTCCAGAGAGTAAAACACCCAAAAATCGTGGTTTGGAGATGTCCGGGCCGTTTCCCTCGCCGATAATCAGTGCATCGGCAAAACAAAGATTTTCAGGCATTGCCAGATGAAGCTCTGAAACCAGCTTGGCCAGCCGGGTTTGATGGTATTCCAGCCGGACATCTTGTGCAATGAATCCCACCCAGTTTTTGACGCAACAGGTTAAGGAATTGCCAGCCCGGTGCGTCTTGAGCTTGCCAAAATTGATCAAGATATCGGCCTCCAGGGCCTTTCGAGGAACCGTGAGCAGTTCGAGGATATCGCTCTCACGCAATTCGATTTCCACCCTTTCTGAATCGGCATCGATGTCCACGATCTCCCCGCCAGCATTCAACACCGCCTTTGCCATGCCTGTGACCTGGAAGGTCTCCGCGGATGGAATGTAGCTTGCGGATGACTCCCCCACGTAGGCCTTGCTCACGCCTCTTTCCTTTAGAAGCGTAATGAGGCCTGCAATGAATTCTGGTTCCGTACTGATGCTTTCGCGGGCTGGGACGCCAATGACCATATTGGGCTTGATAAAAACGCTTCCCTGTGACGGAATCTTTACATGCTCGGCCTCCAGATTCTCAAGGGAACTCTTGACCATATGTTTGAAATCCACATCATCATAGATCGATGTCTTGGACTGGACGATCGACACGACGGGTCTTCTTTTTTCTGACACTGCCTTGGCCCTCCGTTTGATTCTGGTATCAATATTAGCCCTTTTCAAAATTGACACTTCGACAGGGGAATGGGGGTTCAGAATCCCCATTCCCCGAGTTTCAAAGGACTAAAGAGTTACCTTATTCTTCTGTTTCTGCAACGATGGTCACCGGCGAGGCATCGAGGCCCTTTAGTCGCAAGGGAAATGCATAGATTCGCCCAATGCTTTTGCTGGCAATCTTTCCTATGTTGACATCCTCATAGACAAGAACAGGCCTTGTGTTGAACGATCCGCCGTCCAGGAAGGTCTTATGAACCCTGAAATTATTGCTGGGGGCCAGGGTGGCGCTCTCAATACTCAGGGTGTCAATGGCCACTGCCTTTACATTCAAAAGCTCTGTCCTGATATACTTTGCGGCCTGCTCTGAGACCGATGGAAAATCATCCGCATACACCTGTCGATCTTTGCGGAGATCGCCGTATCCCGTATAAAAGAGAAGGATATCCGCTTTATGAATTTCATCTCCGGATGATGTGAGGTGCTCAAGTTGGAAAAGTTCAGATTTGTTTAGTCTTCTTTGGATCACAAGCGGTCGCTCATAGACAAAGTCCTCGATCGGGATCTGGTCTATGGTTGCGCCTTTGTCGTAAAAGTGAAAAGGCGCGTCCACATGGGTTCCATTATGCAGAAAATGGGTAATTAGGGTCGTGTTGGATTCGTCGGCATTCGCCATCCGTGTGTGGGGCTCAAATTTTTCCATGGGAAGACCCGGGTAGGTTGGTATCTGCTCATGCAGTTTGTAGGAAAGATCTATAAACATCAGCATACCTCCTCAGCAAATAATCTCTGGCACCCTATCGACTATTTGACCTTTGAAATCACCTCGTCCATGAGTGTCTTAAATGCCCCGGCAATAATTCCCAGATCGGAGTTGAAATGCTGGAGTTTGACACCCATGGCTGCCAGTTTTTTTGACTGTTCAACCGTGCATGGATTAACCGCCGCGAGAATCGGGATCCCTTTTCTGTTCGCGCATTCGACAACAGCCTCAAAGGCGCTTTTGACCTTGGGATGATCGAAATCGTATAAAAGGTTAAGCCCGAGAGAAAGCGCATAGTCCGTGGCGCCAAAACAAACGCCATCAATTCCATCCACAGAGAGGATGTCTTCCAGATTGTCCAAAAACTCTTTGTCCTCCAACAGGGGAATAACCATTATCTCTTCATTGCTCTCTTTGATAAATTTCTCCCAGTTAAAATCACCGCACCGATATTTTGCAGATCGAACAGTCGGGTCAGCCCCCCGGACACCCCTGAGCGGAAAACGGGCATATTTCACCGCTTTCTCCGCAGCTTCTCTGGTTGCCACGTGGGGGATGACAACCCCCTGCGCACCAGCCTCAAGGGCATTCCGGATATAGTGTTCTGAGTTTTCTTTGACACGCACCAAAGGGACGAGGTTGCTTGTCTCTGCAGCCCTGATCAGGTTTTCTAACTCCAGACCGCTGTCAATGGGAACATGCTCTGTATCGATAAAAACCCATTCAAAACCGGTGTAACCTAGCATCTCAATAATCACTGGGCTTCTGCTTGTGACCACACACCCGCACACCAGCTTACCCGCCGCCAGGTCCCTTTTCAGGGTGTTCTTTCTGACCATTATGGGCCTCCTTTTCTTGCGTCAATTTAGCTTTTTCAAAAAATCGCCCGGCTTTTACTATAGTTAAAGAGTTACCTTTTCTCTGGTAATGCCCACAAACCAGATGAGGACAACCCGATCGGCAGTATGTGCTTCAAACCGTCATCATAAGACCTTCAGGGGCTGCCTCACTTTTTTAGGGCAGCGATGATCTCACTCGAACTGATGATTCTTCCGAATTGAGGCAGGATATTTTTTATGGAAAACTCGTGCATCTCATCGGTAAACGAAGTACAGCAATCTTCCACAACGGTAATATCATATCCTATTTGGGCGCCATATCTTGCAGTGTCCTCCACAACAAAATTGGTGGCTGTCCCGGTAAGAAATAGATATTTAATCTCTTTTGCGCGGAGAATCTGGTCGAGATTCGTATATAGAAAGGAATTCGGGCTGTAGTTTATGATGACCATGTCATCACTTTTTGGCTTTAGCTCATCAACAATCTCGGCACCCCATGTGCCTTCGGTCCATGCGCCGACATCTCTCCCCCCCGCATGAATCGGATAGGTCTTTTCAGACAGCTCCGGGTGACCAGGCCTGAGTGCAACCTTGATATAAAATACCTGGATGCCAGCCCCTCGGCTTGCATCCAGGAGTCTATTTATTTTCTCCCATGTATGATGCTTTTTCACCTGTTTATATATACCTGAGTACGAGAATTTACCCTTGGCTGTTGCGATGTCATTCTGGGTATGCATGACCAATACGGCCGATCTTTTCGGTTCAATCTGAGTAGGCATCGATTTTTCTCCTTTCTCTGTTCAATTATTTAATCTTACGCAGCCACTACCTTATTGGATAGCCTTCCGATCCCCTCAATCTCCACTTCAACCAGATCACCGGGCTTCATCGGCGACACCCCCTTTGGCGTTCCTGTTGTAACGATGTCGCCGGGGTAAAGGGTCAGGCATTGCGACAGGTATTCAAGGAGCACCTGGAGAGTGAAGAGACAATTCCCGCTGTTGTCCTCCTGCATCAGCCTGCCGTTTAGATAGGTCTTTAGCTCAAGATGGTCTGGATCAACATCCGTCTCGATACAAGGACCAAAGGCGCCGAAGGTATCAAAGCCCTTTGAAAGGGTGAGATTCAATGGGTCTTTGGCCACCAGGTCCCGCTCGGTCACATCGTTGAAACAGGAGTATCCCAGGACATAATTCTTGACGTCCTGATTTACGACATCTTTCATCTTTGTCTTTATGACAATGGCAAGTTCTCCTTCATAATCGACCCTCGTGGCCATTTTTGGATAGACGATATGATCATCGGGGCCGATCAGGGATGAGGGTGGCTTCAGAAAATAGAGAGGCACCTTTGGGGGCGTGCCGCCGATTTCCTTAATATGTTCCAGGTAATTCTGGCCGATACAGACGATCTTGCTCGGCATCACCGGAGGAAGCAATTTCACATCCGATAAGGGGTAACGTTTTTCATTTTCCTCATATTTGTCAAAAATCGAGCCATCCATGCCTGAGATCTCCTGGCCCCTGACAACGCCATAAAGCACCTTTCCTTTGTATTCAAACCGTACAAGTTTCATAGACTCCTCCTCGAATCTTTTCTGTTGGTTTTCGCCATCAAAAAGTGTTCCATTATGTGGAACGTAGTCTCTAAATTTGAACAATGGGCCTGGTTTGTCAACCGTTTTTTGGAAAGAGGGAGGCGGTCTTGTGTTCTTCAATCTACTAATCATAATAGGTCGGGGCCTCTTTGAGCCTCTCCCACTCTCTCTGATCGTGGCCATAGATGACCACGGCCTTTTCGCAGGCCACCATCTCATGGAGCCGGTCAATGGTCATTCGGGCCTGCTCGTCGTCCAGGTTGTTGCGTGAGATCAAACGCTGCTCAAAGTTCTCGTGACAGGGGGTGGCGTCACCGGCAAGGATGATCGGTCCTGTCTTGTCCAGACGAATCAGCATCCCTTGATGTCCCGGAGTGTGGCCGGGCATGGGATGGATGATAAGCCGATCATCGTCAAAGATATCAAAGGCGCCCTCCAGCGGGTGATAGTCCAGGGGAATGTCCCAGTCAGAGCTGAAATACCCCTTACCTTCGAGTTCCGGCCGGCGGGCGCATTCCATTTCCAGGGCGGAAACCAGAAATGTGGCATCCGGGAAAAATCGGTTGCCGCCGGCATGGTCAAAGTGGAGATGGGAGTTGACGACGTACTTCACGTCGCCCGGGGCTAAACCGATCTTTTTCAATTGAGCCACGATGCCCGATTCTTTGTCTCCAATGGGTAGAAATGCCTTGGCAAGTCCACCCCAGACAGCGGCCGGATCTTCGAACACCTCCGGGTTGGGGCCGGTATCAAAAAGTACATTTCCCTCCGGGTGTTTGACCAAAAAGACGGGCACAGGAGAATCCACATACTCATCTCTGTCTGCCTCCGGGATGTATATATTTTTCCGACAGCGAATCCTGCCGCAACTCATTAGATAAAGTCTCACGGGAGATGATTCCTTTCTTTCTGAATTTTGATGAATCTACAAAACCCTTCAAGGCCGTCACTCCCGCGGAGCGTCTCCCCGCCAGGGCAGGGAGCGGGAGTCCATCTGCAAAAAATCTCGGTGCTTCTCAAGAACGACCTGTTATTGTACTACAAGACTGCCAAACTGATAAAGTGCTACCTTCTGAGAAATCGGGGTTCAAAGTCAAGGAATTATTCGATTTCCTCTATGGCAAGTGATGGAACCGGATGCTCTATTCTTGTTGACTCATTCGGGCGAGTTCTCTATATTTCCCGATCAATGATGGACTTTCAGTTCCTGCCGGTCTGGGCGGAGTTCTGGAGATAGTTGATAACCCCTTTTCCCCTGTTTTTTTGAGATGTTACCCCCATTCCCTATTGGGTAGAAGGAGCCGAAGATGGAGAAGCTTATCATTACTGCCGCTGTGATTGGTTCTGCCCCCACCCGGGAGAAGAACCCGCATGTCCCTTACAGCCCGTCCGAGATCGCTGACGAGGCGCTGCGTTGCTGGCGCGCCGGGGCCGCTATAGTCCATGTGCATGTACGAGACCCTGAAACAGGCCAGCCCGCTTTTGACAAAGGGCTGTTTTCAGAGGTGGTGGAAAGGATACGTGCTGAAAGCGACATGCTGATCAACCTCACCACGAGTGGCTTCAACATTGAGGGGCCAGGAGTGGAGGAAAGACGGCTCATGCCCCTGGAACTGAGTCCGGATCTATGTTCGCTGGATATAGGCAGCATGAACTTCCGGGGCAGGGTCTTTATCAACCCGCCCGACTGGGGGGAGATGGCGGCCAGAAGTATGCGGGAGGCGGGGGTGAAGCCGGAGATAGAGGTCTTTGATCTGGGCCACGTGATACAGGCCCGAGATCTGGTCAAAAATGGGCTGATAGAGAGCCCGCCTTATTTTCAGATCTGCCTGGGCGTTGCCTGGGGTGCAGATGCCGAGGTGGAAACCCTCCTAGCCCTCAAGTCCAAGTTTCCAGGCGGTTCCCAGTGGTCTGTCCTGGGTGTAGGGCCGAGCCAGCTCCCGATGACCACACACGCCCTCCTCCTCGGGGGCCACGTACGCGTTGGTTTTGAGGACAATCTGTACCTGAGTCGGGGAGTCGTCGCCGAGACCAACGCCCAGTTTGTCGAGCGGACCGTGACCCTGGCCCGCCATCTGCAGAGAGAGGTAGCCACCTGTGAAGAGGCCCGCACCATCCTGGGCATAAAGCCAAGGCCCCAGCCTTGTATCGCGTCTCATAAGTCATAATCAATATCGTTGGTTCTGGCAACCCCCGGCCGTTCTATTGACAAGATGCTGTCAATATGACATTTTTGCCCCGAAAGCTGGCCAATGGAAGGCTCCGGCATATGCCGCATGGCCCATTGTATAATCTTTGCGAATCCATCAATATTGAAGCGATTAGCCGTTTAGAGGCGATGAATGATGATACAGGAATCCAATGGTGATGCGGCTGTTCGCTGCGTCCAGATTCACAAGACCTACCAGATGGGGGAGGTGGAGGTGAAGGTCCTCCGCGGCATCGACCTCGAGATCCACAGGGGGGAGCTCACGGTGATCGTCGGTGCCTCCGGGGCCGGAAAATCCACCCTCTTGAACATCATCGGCGGCATTGACCGGCCCACGTCCGGTGAAGTGTGGGTGGACGGAGAGAACCTGGCGGCCATGACCGACCGTCAGCTCACCGAATACCGCCGGCGGAAGATCGGTTTTGTGTTCCAGTTCTACAATCTGGTCCCCACCCTCACGGCCCTGGAAAACGTGCAGGTCTCCACCCAGATCGCACCTCAACCCATGGACCCGACCAAGGCCCTGAAGCTGGTGGACCTTGCCGAGCAGATCCATCATTTTCCCGCGCAGATGTCCGGGGGGCAGCAGCAACGGGTCTCCATTGCCCGTGCCTTGGCCAAGCAGCCGGCCATCATGCTTTGTGACGAGCCGACCGGCGCCCTGGACGCCCATACCGGGCAGCGGGTCCTGGGTCTCTTGAGCCAGCTCAATGAAGAGGTGGGGGCGACCATCGTCATCATCACCCACGCGGCCCCAATGGCCGACATGGCTCACCGGGTGCTCCACCTCACCATGGAGGGCATTACGTTTCATGAAAACAAGGTCCGGAAACGGGCTGAAGAGATTACCTGGTGAACGTACTCGATCGCAAACTGAGACGGGACCTCTGGCAGACCAAGGGGATGCTGACCGCGGTGATTCTCATCGTGGCCGTCGGCGTGAGCTGCCTGGTAGGGATGATGGGGACGTCAGCCAACCTTCAGTGGGCCCGGAATCTCTACTACGCCCAGTGCCGAATGGCCGATTTCTGGGTGGACCTCAAGAAGATGCCGGTCACCGAACTGGATGTCTTGGAGAATCTGGAAGGCATCTCAGAGATGCGGGCCAGGATCGCCTTCCAGGTCATCGTCGACCTGGAAGGGGTGGAAGAACCGTTGAGCGGCACCCTTCTGACCCTCCCGGCCGAGCCATCTCCGGTGATTAACGGCATCCTCGTACGGAGCGGGACCTATTTCACCTCCCACCGTCAGGACGAAGTCATTGTATCGGAGGCCTTTGCCCAGGCCCGGGGGATCACCGAGGGCGACACCATCCATCTGATCATGAACGGGCAGCGAAAGCCCCTCTTCGTTGTGGGCACGGCCATGTCATCGGAGTACGTGTACATGATGCCGCCCGGGGCTATCGCGCCCGAACCGTCCCGCTACGGGGTGTTTTACGTGAAGCGGGGATTCGGGGAAGACACCTTGGGCTTCCATGGTGCATGCAACTCCCTCGTGGGCATCCTGTCAAAAGAGGCCCGGCAAAATCCCGAACCCCTGTTTGACGAACTCCGCCGTCGACTCAAACCCTATGGTATGTTTGCCATTACGCCCTTGAGTCTGCAGGCCTCCAATCTCAATCTCTCCGGCGAACTGAGCGGCTTGGCCGTCATTGCTCTGTTTATGCCAACCATTTTTCTTCTGGTGGCAGTCCTGGTACTCAATGTGCTCATGTCCCGGCTGGCCCAGCAGCAGCGGACCATTGTGGGGACCCTCAAGGCGCTGGGTTACCGGAATCGCGACATATTTTTCCATTTCATCCAGTTCGGGCTTTTTGTGGGGACTGTCGGCGCCCTGCTGGGATGCCTTTTGGGCTACTGGATCGCGGGGGGGTTGACCGTCGAGTACCGCATGTTTTTTGACTTCCCCAAATTGGACAACCGGTTTTATGCGGGGCTCAGCCTGGCGGCCCTATTCATCTCCCTGGCATTTGGGATCATCGGCACACTCAAGGGGATCCGGACGGTGTTGAACCTCAACCCTGCTGAGGCCATGCGGCCTCCACCGCCCCCGGGCGGTGGTGCGGTCTTTTTGGAGGCCTGGACAGGTCTCTGGCAGCGACTGGGGTTCCAGCGTCAGATCGTCCTCAGAAACCTGATCCGGAACAAGGGGAGAACCGCCACCGGCATCTTCTCTGCGGCCATGGGTGCCGCCCTGGTGCTGGTGACCTTCGGGACCATGGATTCGCTGCAATATATGGTTGATTTCCGGTTCGACATGGTGGACCATGCCGACTATGCCCTGACCCTTCGAAACGACAGGGGGCGCGGCGCCCTTTACGAGGCCGGGAATCTGCCGGGGATTCTGGGGGTGGAACCGATCCTCAACGTCCCCTGCCACTTCCAGAACGGGAATCATCGCAAGAAGGGGGTGATCCAGGGTCTGATCCCCAATGCCCGGTTGATCACACCCCGTAGCGTGTCCGGTGCCCCGCTGACCGTGCCGGAAACCGGTCTTCTCATGGCCCGGCGCCTGGGAGAGGAACTTGGGCTGTCCTTAGGCGACAATGTGCGGGTGACGCCCACCCAGGGTCTGCAGCAGCCCGTGGACATTCCGGTAACGGGTTTCGTTGACAGCGTGTTCGGCCTCTGCGTGTACGCCGATTATGATTACCTGAACCGGCAGATCAGCGAGGCCGGAGCGGTTTCCGCCCTCCAGCTGAAAGGTCGGCCGGCTCGCTCCGAAATCCGCACTTTCCTTCGACAGGTCAAATCGTGGCCCGATCTGGCCAACTACGCTGAAACAGAATTTCAGAAACGGGTGCTGCAAAACACCTTTGTGAACCAGATGGGCCAGATGGTTTACCCTCTGATCCTTTTCGGGGCCGTCATCTTTTTCGGGGCCATCCTCAACGGTTCCCTCATCAGCATCATCGAACGGACCCGGGAGATTGCCACATTCCGTGTCCTGGGATATCAGCCCGGGGAGATCGGCGCCATCTTTTTCAGAGAGAACCTAATCCAGTACGGCATCGGTGCCCTCTTGGGGCTTCCTCTGGGCTGGTGGCTCCTCTGGGCCATCAATTCCCAGTATACGAACGACATGTATGCGGTACCCACGATTGTGGCACCCGTGAGCTGGGTCAAGACGGTGATCCTGTCGTTCGTTTTTATTTTTGTATCCCACATTTTTGTCAGGAGGACTATCAAACGGCTTCACTGGCAGGATGCGCTGAGTATGAAGGAGTAAACACACAGATACCCCAATACTCCACCCTGGATGTGGCACACTGACCCGGCTCTGCCGACCCGAGGGTGCCATATCCGATTACCATAATACTTGTTAGGGAGGCAGCAGCTACCATGAAGAAGAGTATCAAATGGATCATCCTGGGACTTGTCATCGCTGTGGCGGTGGTGCTCTATGGCTACATGGAGATGCAATCGGGCATACCGGTCCAGACGGCCCGGGTGGCCGCGGGCCATATCCGTGCCTGGGTGGAAGATCGCGCCATGACGACCCTCCCCTTTGTCTATAAGATCACCATGCCCCAGGACGGCAGGATTCTGCCCATTGCCCTGGAGGCGGGTCGTTCGGTCTCAAAGGGCCAGGTGGTGGCGCAGATGGACCCGGCGGACCTGAAGACGACCCTGGCCCTGGCTGATGCGCGCATGGCCGAAATCCAGGCCCAGATCGCCATCAACCGGTACAACAAAATCGAAAACACATCCCTGGTGGAATCGAAGCAGGTGATCTCCGCCATGAAGGCGGCCGGAAGGGCCGCTGATCAGTTGGTCAAGACCAACGAGACAGAGCTCAGGTATTCGGAATGGCTCCTGGAAATGGAGAAAAAACTGGTCAAAGAACGGGCCTCGTCCAGGGAGAAACTGCGAAGGGCCCAACGCGATTATGGCCAGGCCGACAGCTCTGTGGCCTCTGCCCGTTTTATGAGCAAGGCCACGTGGGCCATCACCGCGGCAGTGGAACTCCTTCCCAAGTACATCCACGAGCACCTGGGTCTGAAACACCTCGAAACCGAGGCCTTGAACCACCGCCTTGCCGGGGCCCGGGCCGAGCGGGAGATGGCGGCCCGGCGATTGGAGCGTGCCACCATGGAAAGCCCTGTGGAGGGCATAGTGCTCCGGCGTCTGGTCAAGAACGAGGAGTACCTCCAGGCCGGGACCCTTCTGATGGAGATCGGGGACATGAGGGACTTAGAGGTGACCGCAAACATCCTTTCCCAGGACGTGGTCACGGTCCGCACCGGAAACCCCGTGGACATCTATGGCCCTTCGATCGGAGATACCCCCATCCGGGGCACTGTATCGCACATCAAGCCTGCCGGCTTTACCAAGGTCTCCTCTCTGGGCGTGGATCAGCAGCGGGTGCCGGTGGTCATTGCCTTTGACAGGGATGCCCTGAAGAAACTAGAGGAGAGCGGCCGGACCCTGGGGCTCGCCTACCGGGTCCGCGTGCGGATCTACACCGTGGAGAAAAAGGATGTCCTCAAGGTCCCAAGAACGGCCCTTTTCAGGGGGGCCGGCAGTCAATGGGAGGTCTTTTCCGTAATCAATGGGAAGGCAGCCCTGGTTCCGGTAACCCTCGGAATTGTCAACGACAACGAGGCGGAAATCAAGGCAGGCCTCAAATCTGGAGACGCCATCATCGTGGCCCCGTCCAAGGCCCTGAGAAGCGGCGACCGGGTCAAGCCTTCGTGACGGGCTTGTTGACCGGGCAATGGAGCAGGCATCAGCAGGCGTCTGCTATGCCTGACAGCGAACGGCCGAATTGTTAGTTTGTATTAGTGGTCTTGGCCGTGACATGCTTCCTGTGTTTGCTAAATACCTTATAGATCAACACATAAAAGAGCGGCGCAAATAAGGTCACTAGGAAGGTGGCGGTAGCCACGCCACCCACTACACCGGTGCCGATGGCATTTTGTGCCCCGGCTCCGGCCCCGGTGGCCATGGCAAGCGGCAGGACGCCAAAACCAAAGGCCAGAGAGGTCATCACGATCGGACGGCATCGTAATCTTGCTCCTTCCAGGGTGGCCTCGGTCAGACCCATTCCCCCTTCCAATCCGGCCTTGGCGAACTGGACGATCAGGATGGCGTTCTTGCTGGTCAGGCCCAGGATGGTCAGCATGCCGATCTGGAAATAGACGTCATTGGGCAAACCCCGGAGCGTCGAGGCGACCACGCCGCCGATGGCCCCGAGAGGGAGGGTCAACAGGATCGAGAGGGGGATGGGCCAGCTCTCGTAGAGTGCCGCTAAGCAGAGGAAAATCACGAAAATGGAGAATGCATACAGGATGGGCGCCTGAGCGCCTGCCATCCGTTCCTGATAGGAAAGGCCGGTCCAGTCAAACCCGATTCCCTGCGGCAGCTTCCTGACAAACCCTTCCATGGCCTGCATGGCCTCTCCGGAGCTCCTCCCCGGTGCCGACTCGCCCACAATGTTTATGGACGGAAACCCGTTGAACCGCTCCAGCTTGGGAGAACCGAACGTCCAGTGGCCGGAGGCAAAAGAGGAAAAAGGGACCATCTTGCCCGCGCTATTGGTCACATAGAGTTTTTCCAGGTCCTTGGGGAGCATGCGAAAGGGGGCGTCCGCCTGAACGTACACCCGCTTGACCCGGCCGCCCTGGATAAAGTCGTTGACATAGGCGCTGCCGAAGGCCGCCGAGATGGTATGGTGGATCGAGGTGATGGGCACGCCCAAGGCCCCGGCCTTCTCCCAATCCACGTCAATCCGGTATTCGGGCACATCTTCCAGACCGTTGGGCCGGACCTTTGTCAATGCCGGGTCCTTCCGCGCCATGCCCAGGATCTGGTTGCGGGCCGCCATCAGGCGTTCGTGGCCCAGGCCCCCCCGGTCCAGCAACTGGAAATCAAACCCCCTGGCCACGCCCAGCTCGATCACGGCGGGCGGGGGAAAGGCATAGATCATGGCATTGCGGATTCGGGAAAAGGCCCTCATGGCCCTTCCGGCCACGCCACCGGCCTTCAATTCGGGACGGTCCCGGAGTTTCCAGCCCTTCAGATGGACGAATGCCATCCCCGCGTTCTGTCCCTGGCCGGAGAAGTTTCTGCCCGAAAGCGTCATGCAGGATGCCACCGCATCTTTCTCGCTTTCCAGAAAATAGTCCTTTACCTTATCCATAACCTCCTTAGTCTGCTCCAGGGTCGTGTTCGCCGGCAGCAAGACCTGCACCATCACGATTCCCTGGTCTTCATCCGGAAGATAGGCGGTGGGCATGCGATGGAACAAAAACCCCAAGGCCGCCACGATCAAAAGGAAGACAAACAGGTAGCGCAGTTTCTTGGAGAGGGAATGACGGACCAGCCGCACATAGACGTCTCTGCTTCGATAGAAGATGCGATCAAACCACCTGAAAAAGGGGCGCATAAAAAAAATCGCGTTTTCCGCGGGTTCATGCCCCGCGGCCACCGGCTTGAGAAGCGATGCGCACAGCACCGGCGTCAGGACCAGGGCCACCACCACGGAGAGAAGCATGGCGGCAATGATGGTTACGGAGAACTGACGGTAGATGACTCCTGTGGACCCGCCGAAAAAGGCCATGGGGCCGAAGACCGCAGAGAGCACCAGCCCGATGCCGATCAACGCGCTGGTGATCTGGTCCATGGACTTGCGAGTGGCCTCTCTGGGCGAGAGACCTTCCTCACGCATGATCCGCTCCACGTTCTCCACCACCACGATGGCGTCGTCCACCAAGAGACCGATGGCCAGCACCATGGCGAACATGGTCAGCATGTTGATCGTGAACCCGAAAAGCGCCAGCACCGCAAAGGTCCCCAGGATCACTACCGGCACCGCAATGGTCGGGATGAGGGTGGCCCGCATGGTTCCCATGAAGAGATACATCACCAGGAAAACCAGGAGAATCGCCTCGAAAAGGGTCTTGACCACTTCCTGGATGGCCACCCTGACAAAGGGTGTGGTGTCGTAGGGATAGACGATCCGCATGCCGGGGGGGAAAAAATGGCTCATCTCTTCCATCTTGGCCCGGATGGCACGGGCCGTATCCAGGGCATTGGCCCCGGCCGCCTGCCGGATGGCCAGGCCGGCAGAGGGCTTCCCGTTATAAAACGTATCGCTATCGTAGCGTTCTGTGCCGAGTTCCGTTCGTCCCACGTCCCTGATCCGCACGATGGAACCGTCCGGATTGGTGCGCAACGGGATTGCGGCAAACTCCTCAGGCGTCTTGAGCAGACTCTGGACAACGATGGAGGCATTCAAACGCTGTCCTTTTACGGCCGGGGCCCCCCCGAACTGGCCGGCGGACACCTCCACGTTGTAGGCCTTGAGCGCCGCGATCACATCCTGAACCGTCATCCGGTATTCGGTCAGCCTGTCGGGATTTACCCAGATGCGCATGGCATACTGGCTGCCGAAGACCTGCACCTCCCCCACGCCTGGCACCCGTGAGAGGACCTTCTCCAGGTTGGACTGGGCATAGTCCTGCAAATCGTTCCCATCCATGCTCCCGTCCTCCGAGATCAGGCCCACGACCAGGAGGTAGTTCCGGGTGGACTTGCTCACCATTACGCCCTGGCGTTGCACCACCTCGGGCAGGCTTGCCATGGCCAACTGGAGCTTGTTCTGCACCTGGGCCCAGGCAAGGTCCGGATCGGTCCCCGGAGCAAAAGTCAGCTCGACGCGGGATGCGCCCGCGGAATCGCTGCTGGCCGAGAGATAGAGCATCTTGTCAAATCCGGTCATCTTCTGTTCGATGATCTGGGTGACGCTGTTTTCAACGGTCTCGGCCGAGCCTCCCGGGTAGAAGGCGGTGATGGCGATGGAGGGCGGGGCAATAGGGGGATACTGGGAGATGGGCAGGTTGTAGATGGCCAGGCCGCCGGCCGCCATGATGATGATGGCAATCACCCACGCGAAGACCGGGCGATCCAGGAAGAATCTCGATAACATCACGTGTCTCCGTCAGTTCGATTTTACGGCTGGTTGAGCCGTTCGCCCATGTTTCGCATCCTTATGGCCTTCAGCGTTGAAGGGAACCTCCTTGACGGAAGCACCCGGCCTCACCTTTTGCATCCCTTCGACGATCACATGATCGCCCGCTTGAAGACCCTTCACAACGAGCCATTTGTTGCCGATGGCGCGATCCAACGTCAGCATCCGCTGTTGGACCTTCCCTTGGGCGCCCACGATCAGGGCGAAGGGCTCTCCCTTGGGATTCCGGGCTACGGCCTGTTGAGGGATCAGGATGGCGTGCTCATCGACGCCCTCCTTCACCATTGCCCGGACGAACATACCCGGCAGCAGGACGCCTTCGGGATTCGGGAAGACAACACGCAGGATCACCGAACCCGTGGTCGGGTCCACGGTTATGTCTCGGAACTGAAGTGTCCCTTCTAGGGGATATGCTGTGCCGTCTTCCAGGAGGAGTCCGACCCTCTTCTGGCCCTTTCCGTTTTGACTGAGCCGGCCCTGGTTCAGGTTGCGCTTGAGGCGCAACAGTTCAGTGGTGGACTGGGGAACGTCCACATAGATGGGATCTAATTGTTGAATGGTGGCCAGGGCCAGGGGTTGATACGCCGTCACGATCGCACCCACGGTGACATTCGATCTGCCGATCCGGCCGGAGATGGGTGCGGTGATCTTTGTATATCCCAGATTGATACGGGCCGTCTGAAGCGCCGCTCTTGCCTGCTGGATGGCCGCTTCGGCCACGCCTATTGCCTTCCGGTCGCTTTCCACCTGTGCCTCTGCGGCCTGAAGCACGGCCTCAGCGACTTTTGCATCGGTGACGGCCTGGTCGCGGCCGCTGGCGGAGATGGATTTGTCCTTGAACAATTTCTCATACCGGTCGCGGTTTGTCCGGGCGAATTTTAGCGTAGCCCGCTGCCGGGCGACGCCGGCGATGCTCGCTCGCAGCGCTGCCCGTGCCCGTTCGGCGGCCCCCTGCATGGCATTGAGGTTCGCCGCTGCAGTGTCGAACGCTGCCTGAAAAGGCGCAGGGTCGATCTGATAGAGCACCTGACCGGGCTTGACATCAGAACCTTCGGTAAACAGGCGTTTCTGGATAAGGCCGTTGACTTGGGGGCGGATCTCCGCGACCAGGTAGGGAGACGTTCGGCCCGGCAACTCCGTGGTCAGCACGACGGACTGCGTCGATACGGTCATTGTGGCCACTTCCGGGATAGAACGAGGCGGCTGAGATTGTGTCGGCCGATCGCAGCCGGTCAGGATCAGGGCCCCGGAGAGAATACCGACCGCGAAAACGAACTTAACTCTGTGCTTCATGATGGGTTCTCCTAGCCTTCAGTGGAACGCTGCCCTCACTTATCCACACGGCGTGATAGATCTGACCAAATTGGGAAAAGGCGGCAGCTAACTGCAGCCCCAAAGGCGTTCTTCCCCTTTGAGAGACCCGGCCCTCCCAACTGATGAAGATGCTCAGGTCATTCTGGAGCGCAACGTTGCGAAACAGCCGGATATCCCTGAGGCCTTCCTCCTGAGCCGGGAACGAGAGTTGATGAAACGCAGAAACTGCCTTATCCCTGTCGTGTTGGGAGTATGCCCGCAACTGTATGACCTCAATCCAATTCATAGTCAACCCTCCTTTTGAGCTCCGGACGTAGCGTCATAGAAGAACACCTTAAAGCCAGATTCATGCCAAACAATTTATATAACGATATCAATCGGTTACAAAACAAGCAGGTTATCAACTGTCATATTAGACAGTTTTTTCTTTTTTATTTGGCAGTTTTGTGTCATGCTGTGTTATATATAAAAGCTCTGCTGATGAAAAGATCGGCGGGCAGGGATGGCATTGAGGCTTTAAGCAGCCAGGGAGTTGTTTCTCACAAAAGCACAGAGTTCATTGTTTTCCTGGTTTTTGTTTTAGGATCGCCGCAACCTGAGTGAGTGAGGCGGACGCACGGGAGGGACGAGATTAGATCCGGCGTGATTCACTTTGAGGGCACAGAGATAAAGGCAAAGCGAGGGTAGAACGGTTTTGGATGAAAACAGGTTTTTCCGTCAGGCGACAT
>CAZXCQ010000063.1:0-24821 GCA_964639275.1 uncultured Desulfobacteraceae bacterium
AAAACGTACTTTGGTAAACTTTTTTTGTTCTCACACTTGCGAAATCCGGGATTATGGGCCGTCAAAACCTGTGATATAACCATTCAGGCGGCTTCATCGAAAATTGTGATATGTCATGGTAAGCACATCAAATCAGGTTGTTTGAAAACCTGCGCTAACTGCTATGTCTCCCAACTTGAGGTCTCATCGGGACACTGGCAAGATATACTTGGCCTGAGAGTATGGAGCTAAGCTCAGACGAGACAATTTCGAGAGTGACATTTTTAGATGAAACCTGAAAGTGTCCTGCTTTCAAGGTTTAATTTGGGCTAATATTGAATCGGCCAACTTTAAAGGTTTCATCTGCTAGTCACAAAAAAATAGGGCCTATTCACAGGCGAAAATATGGACGTAAGGTAGCATTTTGGGGGGCCATCGGATTAATATGATTTGCATATCAAGTGTTGCTTTGGGCTTTGTGCATGTATTGTTCTGCAAGTCTTCTTAGATCTTGGTAAATTTAGGCCGACCTGGACGTCAAGACAAATGCAAGAAGTTCTCTCGTGCAACCGGATTAACGGCAAATTGATTGCCCCCCATATGTTGTGGTAGTGAGGCTTTTCGGCTAAAATTGAGGAATCTGAGGGCGCTTACAGATACTGTAGGCATATCCCAACATTTTGGTGGTCCGAAATCTTTGAGCTTTCCAAAGGATCTCTGGACGTCCTAAGTCAAGAAGATCTTATTCCACACGCCTGACACGCACGGATGGTGATTGACCACGCCGTGATTTCTGGAACCCCGATTTTCGTTGACATAATCCAATCTTTATCATTACATCCATAACATCCAAACAACCCGGCATTAAAAGAGAAAGCCGGTGTCCGCACACGTTCCCTCTCTTCCATCATCCCCTATCATACCGCCCTTTATAACGGGGTGGACCTGAAAAACTTAGGGTTATGCCGGGAGGGAAGGCCTATGTACAGTCTCTCGACCCCTGCAAGCATACAGGCGGCGGCACTATGGTTTTAGAAATAGAAAAGGCCTCAAAACAAGAAACATTCATTCAGTAACAGGAGGCTGTATATGACGCTGACCAAAGAGCGTATTATTGAAGGCATTCAGAAAGACACGAATCAGAAAAAGGCTGAGATCCAACGCACAGTTGAATCCCTTCTGGAAATCATGAAACAGACCCTTGCATCCGGAGAGGACATCATGGTTCAGCGGTTTCGGGAAATTCTGCGTCAGGGAAAAGAAAGCGAGGAGAGGAAGGAATCCCCAAACCGGAGAGTCAATTGACCTGGACGGCCGCAGGGTGGTCACATTCAAGTGCTCTGGAAAAATGAAAGAGGAACTTAATCCCTGAAAGTAAAGGTTCACAATGAAAGTATCAAATGCTCTTCTAATTAAGGTCGGAAAGAACCAGATGTCCGTCAAATAGCAAATCCCTTGAATGAAGACAAGGTGAATTTTTTTGGGGTGAGAAAATGGGAATGAGGCATACTCACTTTGAGCCAAATAGCAACAAATGATATAGAGCATTTCAACCATTCAGTGCAGAAAATCCTTGAGGCTGCTAACGGGTGAGAAGAATCTGCTGCCGCGGCCGCCTGGGAATGAGAGCGGACAAGATTTGACCCAAAAGGAGAGCCGGTTTCTGGCATTTGGAAAATGCAGATTTCTTGATATCGCCAAAGGGCCTCTATCCGCTCAGGCCCATGTGATTTGAAGTTGATAGACCATCCCTTTTAGGCCAAGGAGGAGACCCAGGTTCGTGGCTCAACATCGAACCGGCCAGGGTGTCGTCCTATTTTGCTTATAGAACCCATTTAATCGCTTCATTAACTTTTAGAGTACTGGGACATGGACCGTCGAAGTTGGTGCCCGAAACTGCCCGCAGGTGAAGAAATCCAGTCTGAGAGTAAGTGCCATTGGACCAGCCTGAAGTCGGTCATAAATCAGAGCAGCCCCGCTGAAGGGGTCAGGATGTCCGCCCAAGGGCGGTAGGGTCGCCAATAAACCGAAAGATGGCATTAACTGCATTTTATCTTAATGAAATGATGCAAGATTTAGGTAATAATGAAAGCCATACATTTTGCCGGTAATGCCTTAAGGAGGACGTCATGACTGATTTTTTCCAAAATGGTGAAATTGTGACCTTCCATCGCCTCAAACATCGAGAGGTAAGAGAGTTAGAGGCAGAACTGGAGATGGCATCGAGTCGCCGTCCGATCTCTCTTGTTCTTCCCTACATCCCTGTTGAACTACAGGGAGCAGGCCTTCCGAAAATTATCAAGGAATTGCCAAATATAAAATACCTTAAGAACATTATCGTTACGATTGGCAAAGCAAACGCAGATGATTTCAGGGAAGCCAAAAGGTTTTTTTCGCCCCTGCCGCAGGAACCAAGACTAATTTGGTGCACTGGCCCTAGAATAAAACAGCTTTATGATCTTTTGTCGCAGAATGGGATCGACGTCGGTGAGGACGGCAAAGGAAGGTCAGCGTGGACGGCCTACGGATATATTTTGGGCCGGGAGGATAGCCACGGAATTGCTCTACATGATTGTGATATTGCCACTTACGACCGGGAGTTTCTTGCGCGGCTCTGTTACCCGGTAACCCATCCGAACATGGGTTTCGAGTTCTGCAAAGGTTATTATAGCCGGGTCACCGATCAGATGCACGGTCGCGTCACACGCATTTTTGTCACACCCCTTATCCGATCTCTGAAGGCAACCCTCGGACCAAATGAATTTCTGGATTATCTCGACAGCTTCCGTTACATCCTCGCTGGGGAGTTTTCAATGGATACCGAGCTTGCACGGCGTATGAGGATCCCTGGTGACTGGGGAATAGAGGTTGGCGTTCTGGCTGAGGTTCACCGCAATTGTGCGCTTCGAAGAATTTGCCAGGTGGACCTCTCCGAGAATTACGAGCACAAGCATCAACCCCTTACATTGGAAGATCCTAACAAGGGTTTATTAAAGATGGGAACTGACATCGCCAAGTGCATTTTCAGAACCATGGCAAGCAGGGGATATACCCTAACCAATGAATTTTTTGTATCCCTGAAGTCGTGCTACCTGCGTATCGCCCAGGATCTCATTGCACGCTATGAATATGATTCGGTCATTAACGGGCTCAAGTACGATCGGCACAGGGAAGGAAGCCAGGCTGAAGCTTTCGTTCGCTGCATCGAGAGTGCCGGGGAACAGTTCTTGGAAACACCCATGGAAGTGCCATATATTTCCAACTGGAACAGGGTCGCCTCAGCGGTCCCGAATATTTTCGAGTTACTTATCAAAGCGGTTGAAGAAGACAACAAGGGATAGCTCTTTCTCTTGAGCCCCATATAAATCGGGTGCGGTGGAGTTGGGAATGTGCTGGCAAAGGCGGTTACACTCGTTCCTTCAGGCGAAGAAGCCTCTCCCCAGCCTCAAGGGGAGACTGCGGGCGCCGCTGTTCTCTGGGATCACAGCGGCGTGTAAAATACCTGAATTTGGGTCTTGACCCACATCTGCTCTTTCTTGATAATCGAAAGGCTCTCATCGGGTCAATCCTACCTGGTATAGGCACTAGAGTCCGCGGATGGGTTCAACACTTGAACGCCCACCTGAAAGATCGTAGGCATATCGCAGCTTTTTGGTGGTCCCAAATCTTTGAGGTTACCAAAAGATACCTTTTGTATGCTGAAAAAATTCAATGATTCAGGATCAATTATCTTTGAGATTTCCCGACGCCCAAAATTGAACCCAATATTTGCCATCCTTCACTTGTTGACTTTTCAACCTTTCATTTTGTAGCCTTAACCAAATAGGGAGTGCTCAGAGACGATCTATAATGCCAAAAAGGCAGATCATTCCGTGCTCATATACTTCCTTATTCCACAATCGAAAACGGATATAACCATACTCAGTCAACAAAAGATATTCCCTCAGCGTTTTCTTATCACCCTCCGGAGAGGGGGGGTTTGTCGGGAAGGCCTGCTTTACGCAGGAAATCGGCCAATCGATCTAACTCATCCTGATCCTTCCATGGGAATGATCTTGGGACAAGTTCCACAGTATAATTGGGTCTGATCCTCAACACCTCTCGGACTTCCACCCGGGCTTCCTCCATTTTCCCCATCTCCGCAAACGCAGCGGCAAGTGTAAGGTGAGGGAAAATATAATTCGGCTTGATCTGGATCAGTTTTCTGCAAACCTCAACCGCTTCCTCTAATCGCCCAGCCTTTCGAAGGGCAACGCCCAAGTGACTGAAGGCACGAGGGAGAATGATTGGACTCGAAGATGCGGCCTTTTGGAGAATTGGAATGGCTTCCTCAGTTCTGCCGACGCTGTAAAGGGCATAACCAAGCAGGATCTGTGCCATAACGGAATTGGGTGCCAGTTCGACAGCCCGCCTGGTCTCGGCAACGGCCTTCTTGTAGTCCTTGTTCAGCATGGCCAAAAATCCGAGGCATCTGTGCGCAGATTCTTCTTCGTCGTCTAGTTGGACCGCTTTCTCGGCCAGTGCCATGGCCCGTTTCAGTGCTTCACTACGATCCTTGTAAACCCCAAGTAGAACCTCATTCCCGATTGTGGCTGCCACCATGACGTACGCCCGTGCATATTCAGGATCCAAGGCAATAGCCTCCTCGGCCAACCGTCTAGCCCGGGCCTGCGTGTTTTGATTCACGGCTTGAAATATGTTTTCTGCCTGCAATATCTTCAGATAAGCCTCAATGCTCTTTGTACCCTTACCCCGTAATGATGGGACCCCCGTGCCGGAGAGCGATACCCGCATAGCAGTTAGCACACCCATGGTTATCTCATCCTGGATAGCAAATATATCCTTCATTTCACGCTCGTAACGCTCGGAGAAAAGGTGTTTTGGGGTGGCAACGTCAATCAGATTAGCGGAAATACGAACCTTGTTTCCCTGTCTACGGACACTTCCCTCCAGAACGTATCGCACTCCCATTTCTCGACCCACTTGCTTCACATCCACGGTTTTGTCCTTGTAGATGAAACTCGAACTCTTAGGAATGACTACAACTGAGGGCCACCTAACCAGCGCATTGATAATCTCCTCACTCAAACCGTCGCTAAAATACCCCTGCTCAGGGTCACCGCTCAAGTTATCAAAGGGCAGTACCGCGATTGAGGGCTTGTCAGGCAGGGGATAGGCTATTCTTTCATTGGAGTCAGACTCAATGGCTGGTGGACGGGAATACAAGTTCCAGATTGCAGCGCCAATGATCACTACTAGAGCTGCTAGTGCGACGGCAAGTACCTTTTTTCTTCGCCACTCAGGTATGGGAGACTTCTCGTCCTTTACCTCAGCCTCGGGTCCAATTCGCATCCGATACACCCGGATCGGCTCCTTGATGTTCTTGACAGTATGTTCGCCCATCGGCTTATAGCTCAGAGACAGTTTGTTCTTGATACTGTCGTACACAGTACCGGAGATGCAGATCCCTCCTCCATCAGCCAGACCTTCCACCCTGGCAGCAATATTAACTCCATCACCATAGATCCGCTCTCCTTCCGCCACCACATCTCCAAGGTTGATACCGATACGAAATTCCATCCTGCGGTTTTCGGGTAGTTCATCGTTCCTGACCTTGAGTTCCTCCTGGATCTCCACGGCACAGCGCACAGCATCCACCACACTTCCAAATTCAGCCAAAAGGTTGTCCCCAGGGGAATCCACCACCCTGCCCTTGTGTTTCTGAATAAGTGTGGACATCAGCTCTCGATAGGCAGTCAGTGTCCGGATGGTAGAGTCTTCGTCTTCTCCCATAAGGCGGCTGTAACCTTGAACATCCGCACTGAGGATGGCGGTTAGCTTTCGTTTGAATTCTTCAGCGGCCACGGGTTCACCTCCGCCAAAACCAAGAAACCTCTGAGCGGATATGGATATCCGCTGGAGGCCTTAATCTCACCACCCTCTGGAGACATGAAGCCATGATTTCCTCCCAGAAGGTTAGGGTTGTACAGCTGAATTGTCCTAAATTACGCAGAATGAATGGATTTAATCTGATTAAAACGGAAAGGGGGGTAGATGTCAAGGCGAATTGGGGCTCAAATAGCTGAGGGTCACAAAATTGGCAGAGGGGGTGCGTTCGCTGATTCTTAAAATTAGGTTGCTGCCGTAAGAAAGAATTCGGGACTTAATGGGTGCGGACATCACTTTGGTATATGTCGTTATTGTGAATTACAGATTAAGCCACGATACCACATCCAGCCCATATTTAAAAACGGCTTCCGAGCAAGCCTCAGGGACCTCAAGATGTTGTGGCCGACCCTCCTGGGGGATTGCGCCCCATGGTGCTGGACTACCGATATTTATGTTGTGGGTTTGGTTATGTTGTGTGTATTTAGATCCCTCTATATGATTCCAGAAGGGATTTTGAAAAAATCCTTATCATTCCTCTGATTCCCTTATCATTTCATTCATTCCATTTTTCCTCTTTTTCTTTGCTCTCGGGATAGACACGTCATAGAGATTTAGATCAGACCCATAGTATATCGTGGTGTATTCTCTCCAATAAGGTTGGTTTGGATCGTAATGTCATAACCGAGCAAGGGGGGGGGTGAACCATGTGCACTCAAGGATAGACCAAAAAGCGTCCGTGTCGAATTTGTCGACGGTGGTTTATGCCCCATCCGAGGCTTAAAGAGCGCCAGAAGACCTGTGGCGATGCTGCCTGCAAAAATGAGTGGCACAGAAGAAAGTGCACTGAATGGAACCGGGCTAACTCGGATTATTTTAAAGCCAACTACCTGCAGAGAAAGCTTGATTCTCAAGCGACAACCACCCCGCTCAAAAGCCGCTTGAAGACAGGACTACCTCTTAATCGTGTTCAAGAAGTGATCGGGATGCAACACCTGGTAATCATTGAGTATCTGGCCCAACTACTGGTGCGACGTTTTCAAGATGTGATATGGAGGCAACTTTTTGTAAATACAGGAAAAATGGATCGACTACCCCGGGGGGTGTTTTCAAGATGTGATCGACAGTGAAGGAAGGTGGCACTTATAATTGCCCAAAACATCAAGAGAAGGTTCGATCATGATCAAGAAAAAAATCCTTGTTCCCAACCGGGTCAGACGTATTGAGGGAGGGTTCAGTTTTATCCCTCACCGCTTCCTAACCGATGGCTTTTTAGCTTCCCTGAGCCAGAGAGAAATCCTTCTCTACCTTTTCCTTATCATAGCCTCAGATCGCAACGGGCTTTCCTTTTACTCCTACGATGCCATTTGCACATTACTGCAGCTCAGCGTTGATGATTACATTGAAGCGAGGGATGGTTTGATCAAGAGGGATCTCATCGCCTTTGACGGTACCCTCTTTCAGGTGCTGGATTTGCCTGGTAAACCTTTCCAGGAAAAGGAAGAGAAACTTTGTCCCCAATACAGACAAAGGCCCAAGATCAGGGATCTTATCCAGCAATCCATTCGGGAGTTTTAAAGTGGCTGCCGAAGATATCAGGAAATTGGCACAAACCATCGAGGACTACGCAAAATGGGTCAGGTCGGAGGAGGACGCCCCCCAAACCACCAACCATACTCGGACCCTGATGGATTTCCTTGTCTTCGCAATCAACCAGGACATCGCCTGGAGAGATATGTTTACTGTGGACACACTCAAAGCGTTTCGTAACCATAGTCGATTCAAGAGCGCTCCCCGTGCACTGGTCGCCTTTTCCGAGTATCTTTTTTCCCAGAAAAAAGTTGATCAGCCTTTAGAGATATCAAGTCCCCAGGTCATCAAGCAGTTGGTCCAGTTGCCCGATCTTCATGAACAGTACCTGTTATTCTACCAACAGACTTCACGGGTTTCCGATGATTACCTCAAACAGGTAAGAAGGCTGCTGGCCCGTTTTCATGAGTATCTTCAAAAACAAAACATAGAGATTTCTGATTTAAAAATTGAGCAGCTCGATGCCTTCTTGGCTGGAATGAAGGCGGCCGTGAGCACGCATAGTCTTTACCGGTCTCAGTTGCGGGGCTTTTTGAAGTATCTGTATCACGAGCAAAAAATCATAAAAAGAGACCTGGCTGAGCTTTTAGTGGGACCGCCCATCTTTGCTAAACCCAAACCGCCAAAGTTCCTGAGGCCCGATGAAGTACGAAAGCTCTTCTCAAGCCTGAAACTCTCAACCCCTAAAGCCATACGAACCTACGCCATAGTTCACTTAGCCTATACCATGGCCCTCAGGCCTGTTGAGATCAGCAGGATCACACTTGATGATATCTGTTTTTCTGAGAAGACATTGACCATGGCAGACAGAAAGGGCGATCGTCCCATGACCCTTCCCATTCCGGAGAAGACCATGAAGGCCATAGCCGCCTATATCCTTCATGCCAGGATTAAAACCCAATACAGGCATCTGTTCATGACCAGTCAAAGGCCCTATGGTCCGCTAAGCAGTGGCAGCGTGTGTTCAGACATCTGGAGAGCCATGAAAAATGCGGGGCTTTCTTCTTCTGCCTATTGGCTCAGGCATACCCATGCCCAAAATCTTTTGCTTCTCGGCCGATCCATTTATGAGATCAAGGAAATGTTAGGGCATCAAGACATCCAACACACCCAGAAATATCTTCATATCGACACGGAGCTCATGCGAAAGGTGCTTTTCAATGAAACACTTTGAAAGCTTTCTGGCTCCAGAATTGGATGCGTTCTTCGCCTATCGCAAGGACTTAGGATATTCCCTGAAGACCCTCAAAAATCAACTTCTTGTTCTTGATCGATACCTGAAAGAGAAAAATGCGGACTGGAAAGATCTTCAACCCGGATTTTTCTTTGAGATGCGATCAAATCTTCCCAATGAATCCCGCTCCGTAAACAGGATAATCACCACAACACGCAACTTCTTCCAGTTCCTCATTCGGCAGGGATCTCTTACTGAAAATCCCCTCAGAGACATCCCACTACTCAAAGAAAATACCGTCGTAGCTTTTATCTTTTCTCCAGAGCAAACCGAGCAGTTACTGGCAACCATCTCCAAAAATATACGGAAAACCAAAGTGCGGTTTCTAAACGACTTCTCACTGTACATGGTCGTTTTGCTTTTAGCCCGATGCGGCATGAGAATCTCAGAGCCCTTAAGGCTGCAAAACCATCACTATCGTCGTGATGATCCCACCCTATATATCGAGAGAACCAAGTTCACTAAGGATAGGCTCATTCCCATACCCAGGGATGTGCTCACCCAGATCGAAAACTACCTCTCCGTCAGAAAATCCCTGCTGCAATATGATTACAGTCCCTTTCTCCTGGTCCGTACAGATCATAAGCCTCCAACAGATTGGCAAGTCCGGAATTTGTTCCATAAGACCATGAAGGAGATTGGACTGCAGCAGCCCAGACGGATTATTGGCAACGTGAACTTCAGTCAACCAACACCTCATAGCCTACGTCATGCGTTCGCAGTCAATACCTTGCTAAAAATCAAGAAGCGCAAAGGTTCGCTCCAATATGCACTACCCATCTTGGCAGCCTACATGGGCCACAGTTATTACTGGTATACCGCCATATATCTCCGCGTGGTCGACGCCATCAGTCGAAAAAATCTGCTTGACTTTAACCTCTGGCAGGAAAGGATGCCATGAAGCTTTCCCCTTACCTCCGTCAGTTCTTAGATCAATATCTCCCCCATATTAAAGGAGTGAGTCACGATACAATTATATCCTACCGGGACGTTTTCAAGCTGTTTCTCCCCTATGCGGCAAAACATTATGGCATCAAAATCAGATCCCTCAGAGTAGAACACATCACACTAGAGGTCATTATCCCATTCCTTGATGAACTGGAGAAGGGACGTAACAATACCACAACTACACGCAATCATAGGCTTTCGGCCCTGAAATCCTTTGCGAGAATGATTAGATTCATGTACCCGGAACAGCAAACAACAGCAGACACCATTCTCCGTGTCCCACAAAAACGAATCCAGAAACCCCTCATCGGTTTTCTTTATCAGGATGAAATCTTAGAGGTCTTTCAGGCCGTCGACTTAAAGAGAAAAGAAGGGTTCAGGGATTATGCCCTCCTTCATCTACTTTATGACTCAGGCGCAAGGGCCAGTGAAATCACAACATTGAATCTGGATTACTTTGACCGCCAGAACAAAACTATGGCTATCCTGGGAAAGGGAAATCGGTTCCGACTCATACAGCTCAAACCCAAGACTTGCCATCTCCTCCAGGTCTATATCAAACAATACCGCATAACGCCAAAACCGATGTATCAAAACCGGCTCTTTATCAACCAGCGGGCAGAGGAGCTTACCCGTCATGGTATTTACCGCATATGCAGGAAATATCTCGAAAAGGCCCTTACCCCTAAACGCCTTAAAAACATCGATCCCGTCAGAAGCTTTCGTCACTCGCGAGCAGTTGATATGCTCTATAGTGGCCATCCCATCACGGACATTAAGAACCATCTGGGCCACGACAATATCCAGTCCACCACCATCTATCTCCATCTGGATCTCAACCGAAGGCGCTACATCCAAAGACGCTTCATCAGGCATATGGAATCGGTCTTAACCGATGACTCAAAAATAGAAGAAGTGCTACAGTGGGAAAACAAGGAGGACCTGATGGCCTGGTTGGATCGCCTATAGAGGAGAAAAACAACCAATGGCCAGCAAAGGGGAGGTGTTTCTCAGGGAAAACTATTATGTTGCCAGTCTCATACTTAATTCCACTCAAATATGTCACAACTCGTTGTTTTTCCTGTCAATTTAAGAAATCCCATGCCAAAAACGAAAAACAACATGGTTTCAATGGGTTAGATCACCTCACAACATAACGATATTATGGGTGCGCCAGACTACCCTATCAAAATATTGAAGTATTGATCTTCCAGTCTTGCATAGAACCTTTTGCTCGCGCTAGAAAGTCATGGATTCTCTACCATGAACTCCATGGCCTCCGATTTCACCGGCTTAAGAATACCCCACAAGCCGTCAGAAATTTACTTTTTTGTCCAGGTGTTCTGCTTGTCTTGGCCCCGTGCACTTGAAGGTACGTCTCCAGAAGCATCGCGGAAACCTTCGTGCCAGGGGTGTGCTGATCGGAGGCATTAGATGAGGACGCGCTCGTATTCCAAGTCACCGAGTCCAATTGCTTTGGCGTTATACCGCACAAGCGATTCGACCTTTGGGAGAATTAAGTATCAGCGCTTCATGAAGGAGGAGGTTCCTGGGCAAGCCCAAAACCGTTGGATATCCCATACACATAACCTTGGTGTGGGGGGCTGGGACTCCGGTCAGGGGGATTCCGGAATCTCCGATCTTCCTCATCCGCCCACGTGCTTGCCACGTGACCCGCGGACCTTGCAACCACCATCCTGGCTGCCGGCCTCGATGAAATGACCGCGCCAGGTCTGGAACTCAATATCCCTTTCGAGGTTGTGCACAGTCTCTCAACCTCGAAACATCCCTTCAGCGGATGCAAGGTCTATTAAATCAGTGGTAAGATCGCGAATAGACTCGTCCGGTTGAGCATTGGTGCCGAATAACGCCCTGCGAATGATATCGGGAATGTCGTCAAATTGCTCCAGGAACATATCAAGAGCCGTAAGTATAGCCGCCGCTATGGCATTTCCCTGTGTAATCATTTCCATGGCTTCATACGTCGCCTGTAACTTCAACATTCTTCGTTCGTCATCATCGTATCCCATACCAAATTCCTCCTTCCTTCTGGGGAACCTGGCGCAGGGTTGAAGGTCCCTCAATCAAAGATGTTATTGTCAATACCCAGGAGGTCATCACCTCCCATCACCGATAGCCGTCCTCCGGCTCACCGGGCCCACCCACACCGCATCATGTTTGATATGTATCCACCACTTTCCTCTTCATTCATTTTATGCCCAACAATTGTCTGATCCGGGAGATTGCAGAACCCGGCCCCATACCTTCTTCTGCTTCCTATATTCAACATTCAATCCTTAATTTCCAATCCACACCCCCATCCCCCCATATATCTTCAACCGCTTCTTAAGGCCCTCCTCCAACACCAAAGGCCGATCCACATAATCAAAGATCCGGGCTGGCTTCTCCCCTTTAGCCCACAAAACCTTTCCCACGGCCTGGGCCACATACTCTCCATAGGCGACAGGGGACGCCATGAAAAGATGTGTAATGCGATCGACCTTGATAAGATGGAGTGATTTTACCGTCACACAGATCACCTGGAGTTTGCCCCGTTCAAAACGGTTAACAATCCTCTCAAGCTCCCCTGGTCTTGTGAGGGCACTCACAACGTCGGCCATGCGATAATCCAGCTCCAGCATCTTTCTCAGGCGCTCTAAATGTTCCCGCCGTTCACAGACCACAATGGCCCGGGCCGCTTCTTCCGCTGTCTCGGCCAGGATATCGGAGACGATCAGTCTGTTTCGCTCCTCATCCTGGGAGAGCGCCGTGACCATCTCGCCGTAATTCTCACGGTAATCAAAATCAAACCGGGTAGGCCGCTTGATCAGGAGCGGCCGTTTGGCTGAAAATCCCTGGTAGACTTGCTCCACCGGCACCTTATGGAGCACCGGGCCCAGGTGAGCGGTCATAAGACCGGTCAGGGCGTCATCGCGTTTGGCCGCGGTCGCAGTGATCCACCACGAGAAACCCAACCTTTGGTGCCAGATCGTCCATGTGACGGTAGAGAGACTTATCAATGGCAACAATAAGCTCGCGGTCAAGCTCTCTTTTTCCATCTCCCACAAGACCCGGCTTGCAGCCCCGGAGGAACTGCGCGATTATCTCCTTCCTCTGGTAGAGCTGCGCGACCTTCCCCTCACGATCACAAGGGCAGGGACCCTGGCGCGCGAAAGCAGATATAGAGCCACCACTTTTTTCCCGCACCCTGTTGGACCCACGATGATTCCAAAACGCCGGTCCCCAATATCCCGGACCAGATCCCACTGATACCCCACAAGCTCACCCTTAAAGATCAATTCCACGGGCGGGACCTGATTTGTGCGGTCCACATAGGCGCCACGGACCCGGTTGGCCTGGAGGATCCGCATGAGCTGGTTGGCAAACCCCCGGGCCGTAAAGAGGGTATTTTCCTCCACATGCCAGCAGGTCAGATGTTCGGTGATCCTGGGATCATAGCGGCCTGCACGGACCATGGCCGTGTAAAGGGGGTTACGAAAGGTGAGATGTCGCTTCACATCTGCCAGGACCGCCTCGGGCATCCCCTCCAGATCCAACGAGACCTGGGCGCCCACCCGGACCACGGCACTCCGGGGCGCGGGCCGGGCCGGCGGCTCCGGCATGGGCAGCGGCTCAGGTGCTGGCTCCGGAGGTGGTGTCCACTTATTCCACAACTCCTCAAAGGAATCGCCCAACTATAACCTCCCGGGGGATACCCACAAAAAAGACTGGGGGTCTACAGAGACGGTATCGATGTGGGTACAGGCAAGATATTGAAAATTCAGCAAATTCACCATTTGTACCCGCTGTACCACACTTTCCAGAAAACAAAGAAAGCATAAGAAGATAATTGTACTATTGTACTCCTGTATTCCAGAATCGGAGTACAAGGGTACAATGGTACAGTGTTGCTCATGGTATGGTGCAAAATCAAAAATGGTGGGTACAGTGGGTACATTATCTATACATATATATATAACATATTAAAATTATTTATTATTTATATATTAGGGCGTGTACACACATCCGTACCCACACCCGTACCCACATAGAAAAAGTGTCTACAATATCAGGGGGTTTTCGGCCCCTCTCCCCCGCAACCCCATCCGGGTACAGTGGATCCCTTAAATGAAAGACCAGAAGCCCTTGTACTCTTGTACTCAGCAAAAGAGGGGTCAAAATGTTGGGATATCCCATACTCATAACCTTAGAACGGGGGGATGGGACTCCACTCCCGGGGTTTTGCCTTTTCCGGTTTCCCGGATCGTCCCCAGCTGGCCTCTTCTGGTCATACACCCGAGATGGCCCTGGATCGAGATGCACAACCATGACTGCCGGCTCACCGGGTGAGCTCGCGAGGCGCCCAGGTCCGACCCGGTCAGCTACACTCGAAAATCGGCCGTAATCGTCTCTAATCGAGACCGACCTGTGGCCAAAAAGTTCACATATTTAGTTATTATCAGACCCTGGCAAGACTGGACCCCCATCTCCGGTCGCGCATTTGGTAGAATCCCGCAGATTGAGCTTTCCAGAATGTGTCTCATATTACCAGTGGTTCCCATTTCCCTGATCCGCCCTCACCGCCCTGGATCGTCCGAGATCGGCTCAGATCCAGATCCGGCCATCCCTCCAGAGTCAGAAAAGAGCGATATCAGCCGAAATTCCCTCATATCCGCCAAAAACGCGAGTTCTGCCCTTTCCCTACCCTCCAGGGCGCAACAATCGAGGGCGCTAAACGCCTCAGAAATTGGAAAATCGCCTCCAGCGATCATCATTTTGGGGCTTTCGTGCCTCGATTCCTGCCTAAGCGGCCCAATTCCAGCTTTTAGGTCACTTACCATGGGTCTCGTCTCCTTTTTAAGAGGAGATGACCGAGCTCGTTTTGGAACGTCTGCTTATCAAAAGCCAGGACAAAAGACGGGGTTCGGGGAGAGCACAAAAAAAAAACAATCAGGCTCTCCGCCTGGCTCTGGAGGCTCTTCCTCATCCTTCAGGAAATACGTCCACGGAACCGAAATCCCTCTCACCGGCATCGCCCCGGCCAGCCGTTGTTTTTCCAGCGATCTCCCGTACTCGACACCCTCCAGCCGCTTGAGAACATCCCGGATACCCATGTGTCTCCACCGTGTCCCCTTGAGCAGCGTCTCCTCAATGCTTGTCGGATAGAGGAAGACCCCTCTATCCGTCAGCTTGATCCCGCAGGCCTCCATGGCTCGCACCTGTGCTCGGGTCAGTTCTTCCCGGTCCTCGATCAGCTGCCCAACGGTCGGCTCCAAATAGACAATCCCTTCTTTACTGTATGTCCCATCCGGCCTGAGTTCCCCCTCCTCCCGCTGTGGAACCCTGATCCTGGCACTCAGGACGGCCGTCCACAGTTGCTCTTGGTCCGTAGGCTCCAGTCCGCCCTCGCGACTAACGTATTCCTCAAGGTAATCGTTGACGAGCTCATTGGTCCGCTCCTCGGGTGATGGTGCCGCCACCCCGATCATGGAGGCTGGCACCAGCACCGATTCCGCAAAACGGATGTCGTAGCCACCCCGCTGCAGCGTCGCATTTTCCTCCGCGATTTTCCTGGCTCCAAAGGCGGCCCACAGGGCATAGGCCACAGCCTTTGCCCTCAATTCTTCTGCCTTGGGTGAGTGAGCCCCGAAGACCCTGGGGTGAACCTTACCCGTGGTATCCTTCCGTGTCTCAACCCGTAAGTATCGGCCTACCTCGGCCTCCTTACCGATCCCCATCTCGATTGAACTTAAAAGGACCATATGGTTAAACCGGGCAGTGATCGGTTTTTGGCCGGCCGAGCCTTTCCGTGTCTTTCCCACTCCCCTGCCCGCGCTCCGGATAAACTTTAAAATGGCCTCCCGATGCGGCCCGGGCTCCATCTCATCGATCTGCACCAGGCACGAGTGCGATCCTATGCTCTGCCTTAACCCCGGCTCTGTCAGCGTCTGGCCCTCGCACGGGAGCGATAGTTCTCCGCCCAACGTGCTCACAAGTTGCTGGAGCAGGGTCTTGCCCGACCCTGACTGACCCGTCACCCACATGTGCGGCCTCCACGACCAGATCATCTGGATATATTGCGCCAAAACCCACCCGACCACCGGCCACGGATCACGGCGACCCACAAACTGCCACTGGAAAAACCACTGGCACAGCTCATCTAGGATCCCCTGCGCGCCCTTGAGGTTCATGTCCCTCAGCAACCGCTGGACCTCAGTGAAATTCACCCAGTCATGCCCCTTTTTCCGATCCAACAAATTACCTTCGATGACCGCCCCTTTGTACTGTTCCAGTCTTTTGCCGTCCCACAGCCAAGTGCCGGCACCGTTATTCACCAGCAATTGCCCCTTTTGCAGGAAATGTATCCCCTGCCCCAAACACTCTGGGGTCCCAAGCTGCGTTTTCCCTGCCTTCACGATCAATCGTTTCCTGAGCTCCCCCCATACGATCTGGCCATCCCTGGCCGATGAGGGTCCCCGGGCCACATGCCGGGCCACCGGTTCGCCGCCAATCAGGACGAGGATTTCGAGTGGGAAATTCTTCGGGTCCACCCGGTAGTTCTTCTGATTAATGTTTGACCAGAATATTATCCGGTCATCTGCGAGCTCACCCAGGACGTCAAAGGTATCAAACTCATATGCCGAGTCAGGTCGCGGCGGAAGCCTCCGGCCATCTTCCCTATCCGGTGTCTTCTGCATGATCTCCCTGGCTCTATCCATCAAACGCCTTAGCTCAGCCTCGGGGTCTCGGCTTTCCCGCAGCACGTCGTCTATATCCCTGCCCTGGCCATCCGGCCCTAGGGGGATCTCGATCACCCTCACCTTCCCACCACCGGCCAGAATGGCATTGGCGTATTTCCGGGTGTACCGCGCCCCGGCGGGTTCCTTGTCGTCCGGCCGTACATCGTGGTCAAAACAGAGGTAAAACTCTCTGCCCCTGGCCCGCGCCTTCACCGCCTTCAGGATGTTTGACTCGTTATAGGCCCCCAGGGTGGCGATCACATGCGGATATTTTCCCTTATCCACTATGGAGATAAGATCGTTTTCCCCTTCCACGATGATCAACGGCTCTGACCCTTCCAGGTTTTCCTGACCATAACAGAACCAGTCGTTGCCCACATACTGCTTCCGGACCTGGTATTTGCGGCCCTCCTTTGTGCCCGGCTTCATGGAGATATAAAGACATCTCCCATCCACCATGTGGGGATAAGTCCAGTACCCATTCGCTATCCAAGCGCCGATCCCCTTGCCGCGCTGACCCACGAGTCCTACAGCCAGCAGTTCTTCCATACTCACCCCGCGCTCCTCGCAATAGGTCTTCAGGTTGCCGCCTCCCAGACCAATCTTAAAACGCTTGATGGCCTCAAGGGAGTGCTTCCGGGTCTCTGTCTGATACTTGAGCGCCTCGGGATTGGCCAAGAGACGTTGATGATAAAACTCGGCCGCGATCTTGCGGACCGCCGAGGCCCGAGCTTCCTCTATTGCAATGGATGGGGTTTCGTCGGTGGGTCCTGGGTCGGATGAAGGAGGAGGTGCTGACTTTTTGGCAGGTTTAGTGACGGGTCGGCCATCGAGAGAGATACCTTCTTTTTCTGCAATGGCCTTGGCCGCCTCATAGGCATTTTCGTGTCGGCCGTGAATCTCCTCAAAATGGATCACATCGCCCTTTTCGCTACAGCCACTAAAGCATTTGAAGTATTGTTCCTGCTCGTTGATGGTGAAACCGCTGTCGCTGTGGCAAAATGGGCAGGGGATTATCCGCCAGGATCCCTCCCCTACCCGCTTGGCCCGCACCCCGGTTGCGGCCTCGATATATCGACGGATATCGACCGCCTTCCTGACCTTTTCAAAGATGTCTTGTCTCTTCATATTAATCCTCGTCCGGCAATCATAAATCCTCGGGCCATTTTGGAATCGGGTTTTTTGGCTTTGTTATCGGCAAAAAAAAGCGGCATGGTGCAGGGCTTTTGGCTCCCACCCGCCGCCTTTTTGAGCCATTTCTTATCGGTTATTCATGGTCCCCCTACCACCTCTGACCTACATCAAAAAAAAGAGACTGGGGGACCATTGAATTAAGATCCGGGTTCGTCTTCGGTCCTGATTTTTCGCGATTCCATGAACTTAAGAACGTCTAAGAGGTTGTACCTCACGCTTCTGCCCACCTTCACATATTGCGGCCCTCGACGGGTAGAGCGAAAATTTCTCAAAGTCTGCAATGCTAGATTTGTCATATCCGACACTTGCCGCTCGTTCAGGTACTGTGTTGTTGTGTTCATAGCTGCCTCTCCTGTTTTTTGGTCCCTCAAAGAGCAAAGTTCATACCAGGTTTACCTCAAATTACCTTAACACTCTGAAACCATTGAAACTTTTAAGGGGCAGGGCTTTAGACAAAAGGATTTGTTTGGGAGTAAGAATCCATGTAAACTTCAGAATTGCGCATCTCCACGGAGAGATAACGTGTGAGTTTGCCCGTAGTGAGTCAATTTTGGGTCACTTTTCCGGTTTTGGGGAGGGGGAAGGAAGTATTTTGTCCAGTTCTGACCGTTTTACCCTTACTATGACAGGTTCTGTGTGGATATCGAATGGGCCCTCGAAAACTGAGGTCTTAGGGGCATTTCTGTAAGATTGCAGACCAAGTTCCTTCATCTTTCGGTTCAGAGTGCTTGGCGACATGCCCAGACACTGAGCGGTTCTTGTTTTGTTTCTCTCATTCTTTTCCAAATAATAGGCGAGATACGTTCGCTCAAACTTTCTCCTTGCCTCATTATAATTTGAAATATCAAGCAGGGGAGACAGGTCGGGCCGAAGGAAAGCGTCGTCCTGTAACATCCCATTATCATCTTCTTGCCCTAAGTTCCTCAAAAGATTGGGGAGATGTCCACCGCGAACAACTTCTCTCAGGCTGTCCGCAACTTCTACCAAACTAAGTTGCCCCACAATTTCACGTATATGTGCGCCTTTGTCATATCTCAATTGACGGATTATGGTCTTCAGATTGGCGCTCAGCGGATCTCTCATGATGTCGTCAAGCGATTCATCTGAGTCCATTGGGGTCGTGGTATAGATATAACGAATATCATCAGGCCACTTATGTTCATCTATTAACGGTTGGATATATTTATGCCACAAGCGATACTCGCGCTCAAACCTGAAGTAATCAAACGAGACTTCTTTAGGAGGACTGATGCCCCTTTTGCTGAAGATTTCCTCTCCTTTGACGGCCCGAAGTTGTTCGCAGGTTTTCTTTAACTCTCTGACGTTCCCAGGATACTCTCGTGACACCAACTCGTTCAAAACTTCAGGTCTTAGAGGATTACCTAGAAAGTGTTCAGCAAGTGCGGGAATGTCCCATTTTTGAAGTGGGGGCACATATACCAATTGAAAACGATCCTTTAGATCGCTGCGCAACGCCCCTGGCTTGTTTGTTGCGGCTATAATAAGGGTATTTGCTGTACGTTCTTTGTCCTCTCCAACTCTCGAATAAGAATCTCCCTGCGCCACCCTTAGAATGACGGCCTGGAATTCAGTTGATGCATCTCCCAGCTCATCAAGGAATAAGATTCCATTCTCACACGTCTCAATTTTGCCTTTTCGATCCGCATGTGCGTCGGTGAATGAGCCCTTTACATGTCCAAACACCTCGGAACGGAGAAGTGAGTCAGAAAGCCCGCTACAGTTTATCGTCATCTTCTTCCCGGCGCGTGCGCTGGATGCAAAAAAGAACTTGGCAAATACTTCTTTCCCTGTACCCCGTTCGCCTATGAGTAAAATGTTCACATCTTGCGCAGCATATTTTTTTAAAAGCTTTTGGAGCTCGCGGTACGCCTCACCGATTATTTCCGGGGACTGTTTCTTGCCTCCCATGTAGGCCTCCTGTCAGTGTCCTGGTCAAGTTTCAAGGAAAGACCGGCGAGGATATCAAGTCTTGTCGGGTCGCGATTCCCTATTCCGGGGAAGCATCGGTCGCTATCCTGGCTCTTCCAATTTGACTATCTTCTTGTTGCCTTTCTTCTGAACCGGTTTAACCACTTCGTTAATGATATCGTCTGCAACATAGGAGGCCCGTTTCAGTGCTTCATCCCTAAGGTGAGCGTATCGCTGTGTCATTCTTGGGTCTTTGTGGCACAAGAGTTTTTGCAGAGTGAAGAGGTCAACCTTGCCACTGGAGGCCAACATAGAGGCATAGGCATGCCTAAGCCCATGTAGGGGCCTAAAGTCTTTAGGTAGCCCTGCCCTGGCCTTTATACGGTTCACCTGCTTGTTTATGTCAACTCTCAGACGTCCTCCACGTCCAGGGAATACATATGGGCTATCCGTCCTCATATGGTTCTGTAAAACCTCTCTGGCGCCATCGTTCAAAGGGATCTTTTGATCCGGTCCGCCCTTGGGATCCCTAAGCAGGATAAAGCCTCGATGCTCATCAATATGTTTCCATTTCAGCTTGAAAAGTTCCCCCCGCCTCATGCCCGTGAAAAGGGCCAACCTCATAAGATTTTGCGCTTGGACATTCTCGTCTTTATCAATAGCATCTAAAAGGTTTTGTAATTCTTCAGAGGTAAGGTCTTCAGTCCTCATATTATGAACTTGGGGAATCCGCATTTTAAACGACAGACCTTCGCAAAGGTTTCTTTTGACACCAAAATTGACAATTCGCCTGATAAGTTCAAGTACATTTTTAACCGTTCCGGGTTTTAGTTTCTTTTGTAACCTTAACCTGATTCTATCTAACTCAAGAGGCAGAATATCCTTAGGTTCCTTACCCCCGAGCTCCGGGGCAATATGGTTCTCAAAACGGTTTTGATCTGTAACAATACCCTTCAAGCCCGGATTGCTTTTCTTATACTCATTCCACAAACGGGTGACGGTCCATCGCCGTGCCTCTGCTTCCTTCTTTGCCCTCTCCTGTTCCCGGACCTCTTTCCGGCTTAATCGCTTTCCTTCGACCCTCTCGGCTCGTATTCGTGCCGCTCGCGCCGGTGTCATATCATCCGCATATTGCCGCCCGGCTTTTTCTTCAAAGACCTTTCCGTCCTTCTTGAAGACCACATAAAAGACCTTCTCATTTCCCTTGCCTCCGATCCGGCCAGTCTCACGGTAAAAGACGCCTGGATAATTGGTCTTGAAACGTTTTGGCATGGCCTGCCCCCCTTCTTTAGGTGCCGCTTCGGGTTGCAACCCAAAGGTCAAAAATTGATTTAAACTCATTTCACCTTAATTAGGAAAGAAGTGAATTCCAACCCTATTTCCAACCTTTTTGTTGATTATAAGGGTATTTTACGGTAAGTCAAGGGAAAAGTGAAAATAAAAAATGCTTATATATCAATGGGTTTTAGGTAAGTAAAAGTAAGGTGTGGCAAATGGTGCTTTTAGTGCTCACAACCCGAAGGTCCCTGGTTCGAATCCAGGCCCCGCTACCAAGTAATTTCAAGGACTTAACTGCTATCCAGCAAGTCCTTTTTTGCTTTTCAGGGGTTTTGGGTGCGTATAGGGTGCAGATGGGTGTATTTCAGTGATAGGATCATCCAGGGCATCAACCTCTTGTTTCTTCTTCCCCGGCATCCAATGATAGTAAACGTCCATGGTGAATTTAACGCTATGGTGCCCCAGCTGATTTGACACATCAGCGATATTGTCACCCTTTGAGATCCGCAGTGAGGCATAGCTGTGTCTGAGATCGTGAATCCTTATCCTTCGCAATCCTGCCTTTTCCAATGCCTTGTTGAATACCCTCCGTCGCCAATTATCCTTGTCCATTGGCAGACCGTTTTCATTGACAAAAATCCATTCCGGCAAATCCTTCCTTTCCTGCTCTGTTTTCTTCTGTCCAAGTTGAAAAACAACCTGGGGGATGCCCTTTTTCTCTCTCTCCTGTTTCAATTTCCACAAGGTTTCTGTTAACTGCTTTGACATGTCAACCTTTCGGTCTTTGTCATTCTTGGGAGTGTCAATCTTCCCCCTTGAAATTCCCCTCTGGACCTTTATAAATCTCCCGTTAAAATCGATATCAGACCACTTCAAAACCAATGCCTCCCCGATTCTTAACCCGGTTCTTGCCAGCAACAGGAATAGAGGGTAATGCCTCGGGAAATGCTCCTGGACAGAATCCAGCAGTTTCTTTAATTCATCTTTCGTCAAAGGGTCTATCTTGGTTTGGTTTTTCGCCTTGAGTGACTTTCCGAAAAGCCTATATGTTGGGTTGGCAGAGATAACCTCGTCATCCATGGCCTTATTCAGCACACCGGAAATCACGTCTTTTAGGTGGCTAACAGTGCTTTTTGAATAACCGCCCTTGATCTTTGCAAAAAGAAAATCCTTAATTTGCCCCCTGGTAATATCCACTATTTTTTGGTTTCCAAATGAAGGGAGGATATGCAACCGTAACATATCCTTGTAATCCCTAACGGTAGAATCCTTGCAGGTCGCCGGTACTGTGGTCTTAATCCATGAATTTGCATACTCCTTAAATGTGGGCTCCGGCTTTTTCTCTTCCATGTCAAACCCAAACTCCCCCAGTCCCAGCTTTGCCCTTATGGTACTTGCCACGGCCTCAGCTGCCTTCCGGTCCCCCACCTTACGAGACGTTCTCTTCCCGTTGTGGGTAACAAAAACCCACCATGGGTTACCCCGGCCTTTGACCTTTTGTCTAATGACAACACCCATAGGCCTTACCCTCCTTTCTTTTCCAGGTATTCCTTTAGTGCCCTGATAATGACCTCTTTAAGGGATACGCCATCGATAGCGGCCCTTATTTTGGCCTGCCTGTGAAGGTCATCAGGGAAGTCCTTAACGTTCAATACCATGGGCTTTTACCTCCTCTCATTAGTTTCTATGATTACTATTCTAATCTTTATTGGAAAGAATGCCAAGAGGGTCACAGCTTTTTTTTTGAAAAAAGTTAGATTGCTCTATTTTCTGAACTGCCTTCCCATAGTTCCATCACGGCCCTTTCTCAATGGGGGATTGCCCCAGGGATCGGAAAAGGCCTGTCTGCTTCAAAGGTCGTCAAATCGGTCATTACTGTATGCTCCCGGCCTGGCCCTGAGTACCCCCTCAATCGTTCGCTTCTCCATGCTCTCGATAGGTAAAAACTTCCTGCCCCTGGTCGTTATTGAAGCTGTAAGACCACGCCCGCTCATCCTGGTAATACCGGAATGTGGCTCCAGGGCTTGGCCTGTACTCGTAGACGTATCCATAGTCATGGTTATAAATGGCGTCCGAATCTTTCCCCAAGGGAAGCCGGACATTCAAGCCGGGCCGGTCTTGTGCCATGGCTGGAAGGGCCACAAGCAAGATGATTGCAAAAGCTGTCAAAAGTTTTTTCATGGGATCACCTCCCTTCTAAGCCATGGCAATGGTAACATTCCTGGTTGACAATTTCGAAAATATTCTGTACTGGCTATTTTTAACCACTATAACCCAAAACCCGGAGGACCTGATGAAAGAGCAAAAAGCAGAAGACACAAAGGTAAATGTCGAATCACGCCGAGAATTTTGTAAAAAAGCCATCAAACGGTCTTCAATCGCGGCTGCTGTAGGTGTTGCGGGTTACCTTGCCTACAAAAAGCCAGAGGTCAGGAGTTTCTTTGGGGCAAGAGACGCTTACGCAGGTATCACCGGCACCGGCTTTGACGGAAGTCACTGAATTGGTTAGCCGTATAAAGCCCCCCGGACCTTAAAGCCCTTTTTTATTGACCAATATCCCTAAATTTTACACCTTGAGACCGGCCCTGGGTCCCCCCCTTGCAAGAGAAAGACCCCGGGTCAGTGTTGCCCTTGCCCCTCTTACCACGGCTTTGAGCAAGGTCTTGATGTTTATGCCCCGGTCCTCTTGGTCCTTCGATGTGACTTGGTAGAATTTCTACCATCCTTATAATTCCCATCAATTTTATGCCGTTCTATATATCAGTAAGGGCTTCGACCGGATCATGGCCAGAGTGTTTGATAACTGCATACAATTCCCTGAAAACCAAATCTTTATGAATCATCTCTGTCTCTGCATCCATAATGCCCCCCCTCCTTTCAGTGCCTTGTCAAACTCTTCCTCAATATAAACCCCCTTCGCTCTCAATTTTGCAACTCGTTCGCATAGGTCATAAGGTTTCAACAGGTCCATAAAACTGCTCCAGTTCCTTGAGGACTTTTTGCCGTTTTAGCTCAGAACTTCCCATATTTCCCCGCTTCCCGGCCTTCAGGCCAAAAAAAAAGCTCAAGACGTCTCCCCCGGCATAGACACCGGCCCCGCATGTCACCATGCAGGGTGTCTTGAGCGCTAAAATGGATATTCGATTTTTCATCTGTCTATGGTTTGGAGGTTATTACTGTAAAGCATTTTTGGTAGTTTACGTTATTGCGTTCTATGAGTCAAGCCTTTTTATTTGACAAGGGAGTAAGGTTTAAATAACTTCCATCTATGGCAAAAATCACTTACAACACAAGAATGGAAGAATCCCTTATCAAAAAGTTCAAGATCCTTGCTATTGAACAGGGGAAACGTCAAAATCAACTCCTTGAAGAGGCAATCAAGGATCTTCTGGCCAAGTATCAGAAGACAAAGAAGGGCGCTCCGTAGAAAACCCCTCACGCTTTAAAGTCCTATTTATGGCATCGATCATCTGCAAGAACTCGTGCCATTTCTCGATGCCAATGGTCAGGGCATCCCTTGAAACCCGGAATTCCCCCGGCTTCCCCTTTTTTGGCAGAAACCTTCTGATCGATATTCCCGGGTAGCCATGAAGCCAGCCGACTTCCGCAACCAGTTTTGACCCCCCGGACTCCTCAAACTCCACGACCTTGAAAAGCGGGCTATTTTTTCAGTTTGCCAAAGATCAAATCCAAAGGACATTGGTTTTCATGCAAGAAGTCATACAGGGTATCCCCTAAACGATCTCTCAAGACCCTCTCCTGTTCGCGCTGATACCAGTCATAACCTCTCCCAGGAGGGGGGCAGGCCGGTCTACCGGATCTGGATTCGGGCAGCGATTTTCTTACGCCTTTTAATTTGACTTTACAAGGGTGTAGAAGCCGCTGATTATGATGATAACCTCTCCTCTATCCTTTGCCTGTCAACTCCTTTTGGGGGTATGTACCTTTTTACTAAGGAGGAAAACCTTATGGAGAAGACAGGCGAAGAAATTTTGTTCCTCGAAGGCCCTGGTGGTAAATTGCCTATCAAGGCCCAAGATAAA
>CAZXCQ010000064.1:0-24812 GCA_964639275.1 uncultured Desulfobacteraceae bacterium
GAGAAGAAAGATCAGTGGACAGCATAACAGAAAGCGAAGGCATGCATTACGAAGGGAACTGCATCCGCCCACCGCCTGAGGCCTCCAGTATCCTGCTCCAGGTAACGCTTGGATGCTCCCATAACAAATGCACCTTTTGCGGGACCTACAAGGATAAACAGTTTCGGATAAAAGACGACGAAATCATCCTGAGCGATATATTGTTTGCCTCAAGATATATGAAAAGACAGGACCGGGTCTTTCTCATGGATGGGGACGCCCTCATTATTCCTCAAAGGCGGTTGATGGGGATCCTTGAGAGGATTCAGGAACACCTCCCCTGGGTCAAACGTGTTGGCGCCTATGCCAACACAAAGAGCATCAGCATGAAATCCCTCAAAGAATTGGCCGAACTGCGTGAGAACGGTCTTGGGATGCTCTACCTGGGTGTTGAAACCGGAGACGACGAGATCCGGAAAAAGATCAATAAGGGCTCAACCGCAAAGCATTGCCTCGAGATGGGCAAGCGGATGAAGAATGCGGGAATCCAACTGACTGTCACCCTGCTTCTGGGAATTGCGGGGAAGGAAAGATCCCTGGATCATGCCCGGGCGACCGGAGGACTTGTCAGCGCCATGGATCCCGACTATGCCAGCGCCCTGACCGTGATGTTGATTCCCGGGACCCCCCTTTGGGAAGAGTATCAGAGGGGTGATTTCCAACTTCTGGATGAGCGTGGGATTCTGGTTGAGATGAAGGAGATGCTCACCCACACCCATCTGAGCCGCGGCCTTTTTTCTTCCAGGCACGCCTCCAACTACCTGGCGGTGAGGGCGTGGCTACCGGAGGGCAAACAGGAGGCCCTGGGCCTCATCGATGCGGCCCTTGCTGGAGAAATCGCCCTCAAGCCAGAGTGGATGCGGGCGTTTTGAGGTCTCCCAAATGGGCACACCAACCGACAGCCCCGGAAAAAATGGATTTGTTTTGTTGACAAATAGGAAATTTCAGACTATCTATTCACGAGATGTCAATCTCTCAAAACAACATAACCTTCCATTGAATCTAAACATTTTAGCCAGTTAAATCAGATAGTTATTGGCTATCATAGAGGCGGAAACCAAGAAGTCTTGTGGTGGCTGTCGCGGCAGAAGCCAGGGGGTTGAGTTTCCAGTCATGCAAATTTTACCGCTCAACCATCCAATCGCAACGGCGGCGCCATGTCTGGGCAAAACAAGCTTGATGGTTTCGTAATAACACGTCAACGCTACTCCTTCTCATTCCCCCGAAGGCGGGGAGCGGGAAACAAGGCCTTTTTCAGGATTCGAATCAATTTGGCTTTCTTCAAAATTAGAACTGAGACAGGGCAATGGGGGTTCGGAATCCCCATTGCCCGGCTTTCACAAGGCTAAAGTGTTACCAAAAACGTATTCTCCGAAGTGTCAAACCCTGTGAGCCCCCCAGCGAGGCCGGGTGGGTTTACACCGATGAGTCATTTTTGAGGAGGTGGCATCATGGCGAAAATAGACCTTTCAAAGTACAAGGATCTCCCCACGATCTACTTTCAACCCTTTAGCGAAACGCTTGTCGAGACCGTTTCCCACATCGCATGGGAAGTTCCAGACAAGGTTGCAATCGTTGTTGCGCCCACTGGAGCATTCTATTCAAAAAAGCAGAACCCTCACCAGCCGATTGAGGTGGACGATATTATTAGAGAGGCGATAGAAGGCGTTGAAGCGGGGGCATGCTCGGTCCATGTTCACGTGCGTGACGAAAATGGCTTTCCCTCCGGGGATCGAGCAAAAACCGAAAGAGTCGTCAAAGCACTCCGCGACAGATTTGGAGGAGACGTCCACATTGATGGAGAGGCAATCTTTGGTAAAAACTTCGAGGAGATGATGGAGCCTATTACCGAAGATTTCTATGAGTCCGCTGCGGTAAACTGCCACACCACCTTTTTTGGCGACACCATGTCCTATTTGGCCCCCCAGTCCTGTAAGGCAACGGTAGAGGTTCTCCAGGCATACGGAAAGAAACCTCTACTTGCCGTCTATAACCCTGGCGATATAGATGATGCCTACCGGTGGGTGATCAAGCCCGGTCTTATTGAGCTGCCCCTTTCTTGGATTGTTGTCGCGGGGATGCCCGGGGGCACCCCCATGTGGAACCCACTCTCTATGACCGAAACGCTCATATACCTGATCCGGCGAATCAAGGATGTTGACCCTTCAGAACATCCTTCAATAACCGTCTGCTCCTGTGGGAGGGCCTCATTTTATCTGACAACCCTGGCGATCTTGTTGGGGTGTAATGTGCGAGTGGGCAAAGAGGATACCATCTATAAGCTGCCCACAAGTGATGACGTAATCGTGTCAAACAAAGAGGTGGTGGAACAGACGGTAAACATCGCCCGCATGCTGGGTAGAGAGCCCATGACCGGACCTGAGTACAGGGAGGCGGTGGGCATGAGGCCCTTTTGATTGATGGTCGAGGGATAGTAAGGTCTCAAATATGTAATTTCAGGGATGTCACCCGATTTTACGGAGAAGAAAGGGGGTGGGAATCGATTACCAAAAGGGGAGGTCGTAGTAAACACAAATGCTAAATAAGCATGACCCTATGGAAGGAGGGCCAACAATGAAAAAGGAAAAGATAAGGTTGCTAACATGGGTAAGGAATCTCTGTATCGTCTTGGTGGCAGCATCGATGCTGTTGATGGCTGATTGGATAATGACATCACAGGCGCAGGCCGGGTCGGACAAGGCCCCTGAGAAGATCCGCATTGGTTGCGCCATTGCCCTTTCCGGTCCAAACGCTATCGGTGCACTAAGTTCACAGGTCAACCAATATAAGTTATGGGTTGAGCAGACAAATGCAAAGGGTGGGATATTTGTGCCCAAATATAACAAACGGATTCCCGTAGAGCTCATCATATATGACGATCGCAGTGATATAGAGACTTGTGTCAAGATGGTTGAAAAACTGATGTTAGAGGACAAGGTTGACTTTATGTTGCCCCCCTGGGGAACGGCCTGGAATTTTGCCGTTGCCCCCGTTGCCAGCAAGCATAAATACGTGATGATGGGCATTACCGTGAGTTCTCCAAAACTCGAAAAGAGTCTGAAGCACGCCCCCTATTTCTTTGTCATCTTGGGCCAGCCGGGCCGGTTGGTCCCGTCAACCGTGGCGCTGATGAAGGAGCTTGGCGTAAAGTCAGTGGCCATCATCTATGTCTCAGACCTCTTTGGGCTGGAGCACCTGGAAGTGATAAAACCGATCATCAGCAAGACCGACATCAAGGTGCCTATTTATCAGTCCTTTCCCCCTGAAACCCAGGATCTCTCTCCCCTGATCAAGAGAATTCAGGCCGCGAATGTCGATGGCGTCATCAATTATGGTTATCCGCCCCACACCTTTCTTTTGACAAAACAGATGATGGCCCTTGGCTATAACCCAAAGTTCTTCCAGAATGGCGTCGGGACACAATTCGTTGATTATAGGAATGCATTCGGTGCCGCCGGGGTCCAGGGCGTAGTGGGTCAATGGGCGCTTACCCCAAAGATGCCCTATGCCGGAGCCAAGGAGTTTTTTGAGGCATACAGAAAGAAGTACGGCAAGGAATGCGCCAGAGGAGGAGCTGCCGGCGCCTACGCTTCACTCCAGATCCTGGAGCAGGCCATCCAGAAGGTCGGGGATCTTGATAAGGAAAAGATACGGGATGTCATCGCCACAGATACATTTGATACCATCATCGGGCCTGTCAGATTTGAAAAGGGGATAAATGTTCAATGGCCCGGTGACATTGCCCAGTGGCAAAACGGGGTCTATGAAGTTATCATGCCAAAAAAGTACCGTACCGCGGCCCCCATATATCCCAAGCCCAACTGGCCTGAGAAAAAATAAGCGCCGGTGCTTCTTGCCCCATCTCAAAGGCCTGGTTTTGGCCTTGAGATGGGGTATAATGCTGTGCGAACTTCTGAAAGCGAGAGCCATAGCCTATGAGCATCAAGTTGGTCTTTGATGTAGCGATTACCGCTCTGATCACGGGGGGAATCTATGCCTTGATCGCCATGGGGCTCAACCTTCAATATGGTGTTGCCAGGGTGCTAAACGTGTCGCACGGTGAATTTGTCATGGTTGGCGCCTTTATTACCTTTTGGGCCTATAAGATCTTCGGGATTAACCCCCTGGTATCCCTCCTAATCTGCGGCCCGATAATGTTTATCATGGGTCTGTTGATCTATCGGGCCTTATTCCAGTCGCTTCGAAAATCGTCGGAATCCGTGGATGTCTTTGAGGGCCGATCCATGCTCGTCTCTTTTGGGCTGCTCTATGTGATTCAAAATATCGCCCTCTTGTGGTGGGGGCCCGATGTAAGGGCGTATTCATATCTGGCCTATCCAGTCAGATTCCTGGGATTGACCCTCGAGGCAAACAGGATGGTGGCATTGTTGTTCACCCTGGTTATGGTTGTGGTGTTTTACCTCTTTCTGCTCCATTCCAACATCGGAAGGGCCATTCGGGCCGCGGCTCAAAATGAAAAACCTGCCCAACTCCTGGGGATCAACGTGCCGGCTGTCCTGGGTCTCTGTTTTGGCCTTGGTGCCTTGCTGGCCGGTTTGGCCGGATCCATCATAAGCCTGATGCAGGAGCTCACACCACTGATGGGTTTTCCCTATCTCATCATTGCCATGATAGTGCTTGTGCTGGGTGGGGCCGGAAATATCCTGGGGAGTCTTATCGGTGGGCTAATATTGGGTGGCGTTACAACTGTGGTCATGTATTGGGAGCCGGGTCTATCGTTGGTCGTCTCCTATGCAATCTTTGCTCTCATACTTCTTATTCGGCCGGAAGGCGTCTTGGCGAGATAGACAGGTGATCGACAAAAACATCATTTTCAAAAAGTGGTTCTCTCCAGCGCTCTTGATATTGATCCTGGCAGTCTTGCCGCTTTTTTACGCGCACTCTTATCTGGTGGTGTCGGTAACGAGTATCTTCATGTATGTATGCCTTACGGTGAGTTGGGTGATGTTCTGTGCCCCTACCCGTTACATGTCGTTGGCGACGGCCACCTTTTTTGGTGTCGGGATGTACACCTCGGCCGTGCTCGGGGAATATTTACCTCTGCCGGTGGTCGTCATTTTTGGGGGGGTCGCCAGTTTCTTGATCGGTCTTTTGACCGGCCTCATATGCCTGAGGCTGAGAGGGTTTTACTTTGCCATTTTCACATTTGGACTTAATGAACTGGTCCGCCATTTTGTCCTGTGGTGGGAAGCCAACGTGGCCCATACTGTCGGAAGATGGGTTGTCCTCTTAGACTCTCTGCCTATCTATTACTATATGCTGATTATCGTATTATTCACAGTGCTTGTCGCCTATTTCCTTAGACGGTCAAAGTTTGGACTTATTTTGCAAAGTATTGGAGAATCGGAGCAAGCTGCCGCCCATATTGGGACAGATGTGACGCGTTATCGAATTATCTTCTTTGCCGCCAGTTGCTTTTTTATGGGGATGGCGGGGTCGGTTATGGCTACAAAGTGGGCGTATATTGACCCGCGGATTGCATTCAATCCGGTACTCAACTTCACACCGGTGCTGATGGCCCTCTTTGGGGGCGTGGACCGACTCTACGGACCGATCCTGGGGGCGAGCCTTCTTACGATTACATCAGAGATCCTGTTGTCCAGGTTTCCATACTACTATATGCTCCTCTACGGCCTGATATTTATCGTTATTATCCTGTTCCTCCCAGACGGACTGGTGGGATTGACAAAAAGGTGGCACAAAGAGCCCCTGGCAGACCCAACCGCTTCATGATGCCAGTGACAAACACGTAGGATATGTTTTCAATATGAATATCAATTGAGCTTTTTCAACATCGGCACTTGGACATCTGGTGAGACAAGATGCGAATCCTTGAGGGAAAAAAGGTCACCAAGTACTTTGGGGGGCTGGCTGCCGTCCATAATGTCGATTTCGAAATAGATCAAGGCGAAGTCGTGGGACTAATTGGCCCAAATGGGGCCGGCAAGACAACCCTCTTTAATTTGATATCCGGTTCTCTTAGGACCACGGCAGGAGAAATAATATATAAAGGCAAAAAGATTACCGGTTTGAAGTCCCATCAAATCTGCAGACTCGGAATAGCAAGGACTTTCCAATCGGTCCAGCTCTTTGGCAATATGAGTGTTCTTGACAATGTCTTTCTGGGGGCAATATGCGGGACATCCAAGGGCACAAAGACATTGGATGCAAAACGGAGAGCCACTGCCCTGCTGGAACTTGTCGGGTTGTCAGCAAAAGGATTCGTACTCGCCAAAAATCTGCCCGTCGCTGAACAAAAGCGTCTTGAGGTTGCCAGGGCACTGGCCACAGAGGCAGAGTTGCTGTTGCTGGATGAGGTAATGGCAGGGTTAACCGCCACAGAGTTGACCATAGCCACGGCGCTGATTAAGGCCATACAACAAAAGGGGACCACGATCTTGATCGTCGAACATGTCATGCAGGCAATTATGGCCATATGCGATCGAATCATCGTATTGCATCATGGCGAAAAGATTGCTGAAGGAATCCCCAGGGAAATCGCTACGAACAAAAAGGTTGTTGAAATATATCTGGGGACGGATACCTATGCTCAATATTGACGGCCTAAATATCATTTATGGAAAGATCCAGGTCCTTTGGGATGTCTCCTTGAGGATTGCGGAGAGAGAAATGGTCGCCGTAATCGGTGCAAATGCATCCGGCAAAACCACCCTGCTCAACGCCATATCTGGTTTATCAAGCCTTGCCTCTGGCACGGTCGAGTTCCTTGGAAAAAGAATAGACAGGATGCCGGCCCACCGTATTGCCAAACTGGGCATCTCGCATATACCGGAAGGCGGGGGACTTTTCCCTGATATGAAGGTGCGTGAAAACCTGGAGTTGGGGGCGTATGTCCACAAAGGGGAGGAGGAGAAAAGGGAGACTCTCGAATGGATCTATCAGGTTTTTCCGGTATTAAAGGCGCGGACTGACCAACTGGCGAGAACACTGAGCGGTGGGGAACGGCAAATGCTGGCCATCGGCCGTGGTCTGATGTTAAGGCCGATATTGTGTATGTTAGATGAGCCCTCATATGCCCTGTCGCCCCTGCTTGTGACAGAGGTTTTCAGGGCAATCAGACAGCTCCGCGAGGGGGGAACCACCATCCTGCTCGTTGAACAGGATATCAGACGTGCCCTCGAGATGGCCGACCGTGCATACCTGTTAGAAAATGGCCGGGTTGTTCTGGAGGGAGTTCGCGACCTGTTTCTTGAAAGCGATTATGTCCGAAAGGCATACCTGGGACTCTAGCTGATCACCCCCCTTTCCTCAGGGGTATCAATTTGGCTTTCTACAAAATTAGAACTAAAACGGGGCAATGGGGATTCGGAACCCCCATTGGCCGGGTTTCACAAAGCTAAAGTGTTACCCTCAGGGAAACGGTCATGCCGTTTCCCTGAGAACGTTTTTCGGGCATCGAAAGGACGGCTTAGGCAGGGTTGACCTTATCGGATTTTTCGCTGTGAAAGACAATAGAGGCCTCGGCCTTGAGTGAATCGATATACGCCCTGATGGCTTTCTCTTTCTTTTCTTGAAGAAGTCGTTTTGAGATCAGTTCACTCACATCAGAAAGCGGAATCTTCCCGGCTTTCTTATGATCCAAGACCTCGATGATATGATAGCCAAAGGTTGTTTCAACAACAGGCCCGATCTCACCAACCTTCTGGTTAAAGGCCGCGTCCTCAAAGGCCTTTACTGTCTGTCCACGAACCACTACACCCAGTCTCCCCCCCTTTGCCTTGCTGGGACAATCAGACACCTTGGCTGCAACGGCCTCAAAGTCCTCACCCTTTTTATCCACTAACTGCTGGCGGATTTTTTCTGCCTTTTTCCTCTTTTCAGATCTGGCTGCCTCTTTATCATCGGGCTTGACTGCAATAAGGATATGTCTGACATCCACGCCTTCGGGCATCTGGAACTCTTCGGAGTTTTCTGCGTAATAGGCTTTGACCTCCTTATCGGTGGGAGCTGCCAGGCCGGCGGTCTGCTGTTCCAGGAGCTTCTTGATCCTCAGATTCTTGGTTATGGACGCCTTTAGATCCTCTTGCGAGAGTCCCATGTCTTTGAGATATTCCCCAAAACTGGCCTCAGAGGGGAACGAGTCCTGCAATTTTTTTAGGATCTCTTCAACCTCTCCATCTTTTGCGACCACATTCTGTTTTTCAATGGCATTTGTTAGCAGGGTCTCCACAATCATAGTATCCAGGACTCGCCCATGTAACTGTTCCCGGATCTTGGCCAGTCTCTCGGGAGGAAGCGTTTTTGCCCGAGGCCCCAACATCGCTTCGATCTTTTTGTCAACCTCATCCTTTGTGATCGTTACGTCATTAACGGTAACCAGTACCGAGTCCTTTCCGCGCTGCTGGTTTCGAGCCCAGCTGTTAAGCGCCAACGCCCCCAAAACCAGGGCGAGAAAACAAATACATATCCCCTTGACCCATGTTAGTTTTTTCTTTTCCATGATTGATTCCTTTCTGATATCGATGATCTGTGTTGATAAGTCCGTGAGGACCCCCCTCACCATACTCCCTTGACTCTATCGCCCCCTTTCGCTGTGATATTGTCTTGATCCAAAGGCCTTTCTTCTGCGCTGCAGGATGAAGTTACTTCACGATCCTTTCCAAAACCTTTCGTGAACATTACAATTCGGTAAGGTCAAAGCATCTAAGAGCGAAATTTTCCCACCTTGCATTTCCTGTTGACAGTGCGGAAACATTGCCCTATATGCTATAAATTGTTATTAGACCCAAATGCCCATGAGTTTGCCGGACCTAAGGCGCATAGGGTTATATATGTCCGGCTAAAGCAAGATATTCCGAAACAGCTCAGTAGGTCGCGGCCTGGCTCCTGGATTTCCGGTCTCGCGGGAATGACGGAAAGGACTAAGTGTCTGTTATCCCTGCGAAAGCCATTAGGCTACGATCTCATGACCGAGGGGCGAGAATCCACGAAAGCAGTTTCAAAAAGCACTTGCCCTGTTTCGCTGAGAAGACACAATATCCTTTAGTGATTAACCTCGTATTTCTAGATCCATCCGACAAAGCGCTCTGTGCCAAGATGTGGGAGGTGATAAATTAGCCCTCCGCGTTTACAAATTGGAAACCAGACATCGTCCCAAAGAGGAAGCACCGGTCAAGGCAAAAATGTCCTGCCATCCCTGCAAAGCGCCTGTTGCTTCGGTGGCCGGGGCGGGAATCCGGTGCCTGTTACCCGATCTTTAAGAGAAACTGCAAAGGGAGGCGTTAGAGTGAAGGCCAAAAAAGGTGGGCCATCAAGGAGGATCTTACTTCAGGTGCCACAGGATACGCTAAAGGCAGATCTGGACACCTTTAAACAAAAAGCCCTGGACCTGGGTGCCTCAATGGCAGAGATCATCCCGGCCAGTCTGGTAGATGTGGATGAACGGGTCAGGCTCAAGTGTTCGGTATCTCTATGTCCTTACTATGGCAAAAACCTGTATTGTCCCCCAAATGGCCCGGAGATCGAATTGACGCGCAGGGCAATTGCCAGATACAACTGGGCCATACTATACGCAATAAAGGTCATACCCGTGGAGCAATTTTCCGATCGCTCCCAGAGAAAAGGCCCTTCAGCCTATGAGTGGACAAAAAAAAGCATGGAAATAGCCGGAGAGGTTGAAACCCTGGCCTTTGGAAATGGTTATTATCTTGCCATGGCCCTTGGGCAGTTCAGTTGTCTGAAGGCACTGTGCAAACAGGAGATGTGTCTGGTCCTCGAAGGCAAAAAATGCCCTTATCCTTTAAAGGCCCGCCCCTCTATGGAAGGGATGGGGATAGATGTCTATGGTCTGGTTACGAAGGTGGGATGGGAGATATACCCGATCTACAGGAGCGTTGACCCTCAGGCAGTACCGGAGGCACTCGCGGTTGGAATCGTCTTTATTCACTAGAGTCGTATCAATTTAGCCTTTTTCAAAACTGACACCTGGGCAGGGAAATGGGGGTTCAAAATTCCCATTCCCCGGGTTTCAAACGGCCAAGGTGTCACCTTGAGTCAACCCAAGACAGGCTCCCCTGCAAGCTCAACGGTCAGGAGATGGAGATGAATCGAGGAAGCGAGCCCGCCATATTGATTGAAGCGCAACCCGAACCCATCAGTATTGATCTCTCCAGTACCGCGGTCATTGTGGTTGATATGCAGAATTGTTTTGTGCGAAACGGAGGCTACTTTGATCTGGCCGGTCATGACATTTCAGGTATCCAAAATATCATTGGGCCGTGCAGACAAATAATCACTTCAATGCGGAAAAAGGGGGGCAGGATCATCTATCTCCAGATGGGGTGCAGCCCTGATCTATCCGATGTGGCACCACAAGACTCGCCAGGCTTCCATAAATCAGGGGGGCTGGACCTGATCAAGCGACGACCGGACTTAAGAGACAAGCTGTATATCTACGGCACATGGGGGGCCGATATTATAGAGGAACTCAAGCCCCACAAAAAAGACATCATCGTCCGCAAGCAGAGATATGATGGGTTTTTCAGAACCAATCTTGACATCATTTTGAGGCGCCTTGGGATCAGGCATCTGTTCTTTATAGGCACGGCTACAAATATCTGTGTGGAATCGACACTGAGACACGCCTTTTTTCTGGATTATTTCCCTATTCTTGTTTCAGACGCCGTAAGCCAAAGGGGCCCCAGCATAACGCAACAGGCAACGGTTCTAAATGTCCAATCCACTTTTGGGTGGGTAACGACTTCAAAAGACATATTGTATGGCATCGGCCATACCAAAAAGATGCCCCTTTGATTTCCACTTAAACGGGGTGAAAGAAAGGGAATGCTATGTCTAAGAGATGGATTTCGTGGTTTGAGGGCTTGGGGCAGGACTTTAATGACCTGGTTGGAAGAAAATGCGCCAATCTGGGTGAAATGACCCGGATGGGGCTACGGGTGCCCCCCGGGTTTGCGCTCTCGTTGGAAGCGTATCGCGATTTTGTGACCCTTACCGGGGCAGCCGATGAGATAAAGGCATATCTGGGAGGGGTGGACCATGGTTTTGAAAAGATACAGCATTTCAATGAGGCAAGCACCGAGCTGCGGAGGATTGTGGAGTCAAAGGAGTTGCCTCCAGAGATGAAAGAGGCGATCTTGTCCCATTATCACGAGCTGTGCCGGAGGTGCAACGCGGAATGCGTGGCAGTATCGACACGATCGGCGGGTACGGCAAGTCATCCCGGGCAGTATGAAACCTATCTAAATGTATTGGGAGACGCGGACCTGATTGAAAATATAATAAGGGTTTGGGCAAGCACATTCAACCCCCGCTCCTTATCCGCCAGAAAAAAGGCCGGATTGCCGCTCGAAACCGATCCGATAGGAGTGGCGGTTCTCAGAATGGTCAATGCCCGTTCTGCAGGGGTCTTGTTTACGGCTGATCCCAATACCGGAGATCGATCAAGGATGATAATCGAGGCCAATTGGGGGCTGGGAGAAAGCGTTGTTGGTGGTGAGGCAATGCCCGATGTCTTTATCCTTGCAAAAGACAGCTTGGACGTGGTCGAGAAAAAGCTGGGCAGCAAAGGACGATATATAGGCTTTAAAGAAATCGGTGTCGCCGAAGAGGAAACTCCCTCTGAAAAGAGCGAGGCCTTCTGTCTGAGCGATGAAGAAGCAAAGGAAATCGGGAGACTGGGCAAACTCCTTGAGGCACACTTTGGCGTACCACAGGATGCCGAATGGGCCATCGACCAAGACCTCTCATGCCCTAAGAGTGTTATCCTGCTCCAGACCCGGGCCGAGATTATTGCACAGCAAAAAAAACCTGTCGACCAGGTCCTTGACCTGATGCTGAGCCGGTTTGGCAGGTGATTGACGGCAGCCACCGTGTCGCTTACACCCTGGGCGAAAACGCGTCGTTTCATTTGAAAAATCTTCCGGGAGAGCAACAGAATGCATGAAGAGAAGATCGCCAAGAATATCAAGACACTTCGCAAGGAAAAGAATATTACCCTCCAGGAACTGGCCGATCGAACCGGCCTGACAAAGGGATATCTCTCCAAGATTGAGAGGTCAAAAAAGGCTCCGCCTTATTCAACGCTAAACAAAATTGCCATATCACTGGGCGTAGACGCCCCCTTTCTGCTAAACGAGGACCTGCGAGGAGCTCAAGACACGAGAATCTCATTTACCAAGAAAAATGGAGGGAAGGTTGTGGAAAGAATAGGGTCTTTATCAGAAGGTTCTTTGTACGGCTACGCTTACGAGGCCCTTGCCTTTGACAAACCCGGCAAGAATATGGAGCCTTACATCCTCGAGCCGGCCTTTGACGAAGAAGGTATATTCCAGCATGAGGGGGAGGAATTCATGTTCTTATTGGAAGGTCGTCATGAGTTTATCTATGACGGTGAAAAATTCATTATGGAGCCGGGGGACAGTATATATTTTGATGCCGCTGTTCCTCACACCGGTAGAAGCCTGGGAAACAAAAAAGCAAGGCTTCTGGCGGTGATGTTTAACTATAAACGGATTTGAGTTACCGCAACCAAATCAGGTAACCGTTCACGGCCAGGTTTCGGGTTTCTCCGATCCCGCTTCTCTTCAGACGGGATCTTTGACAGGTCTTGGGTGTAGTTTAGGTCATTGGATACCGGGGACCCACCAATAGGTGGGGTGTCCGAAGGACAAACCGGGGACCCACCAGTAGGTGGGGTGTCCGAAGGACAATTTGGGATTCTAAACTATCCAGAATTTAAATTGCCAGAATCAACGCCATTACTTCTGAGACACGATATTAGTTGCCAAAGAATTACAGGGGGATACATATGGGAAAAAAGATTTTGATTATTGGGTCGGTCAACACCAAGGACGACCAGCTGAGGTTTTTGAAAGAGGCGATCGAATCCCGGGGACACACGGCCATATTGATGGACGTCAGCATGGGTGGCCACCCCCCTTTCCAGGCCGATATCACTCCCGGGGAAATTGCTCGGTTGGCAGGGAAGGACATCAACGAGATCATCACCTCAAAAGACAGATTTGCCATAACCGATACGATGAGCAGAGGGGCCCAACAAAAGGCATTGGATCTACTTTCAAAGGGCGAACTGGATGGCGTAGTGGCCCTTGGCGGATCTACCATGGCACTGCTTGGATCTCAGGTGATGTCGCGGCTCCCCTTTGGTATCCCCAAGGTTATGGCAGCCCCGGCCGCCCAGCCGGTCTATGTCGGAAGATGGTTTGGTGCCAACGATGCGGTTGTGATGCAGCTCATTATGGAAATCGCCGGGATGAATGATCTGATAAAAAACGCCGTTTTACAGGTGGCAGGGGCCATCTCGGGGATGGTTGAGGAGGCCTATGATTACAGGTCGCTAAGACTCCCCTATCCCTCCATCGCCGTTACTGAACTTGGCTTTTCGGATCAGTGCGCCAAGAATGTGGAGAAGCTCTTAGAGGAAAAGGGATATCATGTGTATCCCTTTCACGCCCAGGGGGTCAGTGATCGGGCCATGGACAGGCTGATATCCCAGGGTTTTTTTGATGGCGTGATCGAGATTGTCCCGGCCGGACTTATTGAGGAAAGATTCAAGGGCAACCGGCCCGCAGGCATGGCAAGACTCGACGCCGCTGGTGAAAGGGGGATTCCGCAGGTGTGGGCCCCTTGCTGTTTGAACCTGACGGGTGCGGGTCCGACCCGGACCAACAGGGCGAAATACCTTGCCTCCGGAAGGGTGCTCGATATCGACGAGATGAGATCCATGACTCGATTCCCGGTCGATGAAATGATCATCGGTGCAAAACTGTATGCGGAAAAGATAAACAAGGCCAGGGGCCCCATAAAACTGGTGGTCCCCTTGAGGGGCTGGTCTTCATTAGACAGGGAAGGGAGCATTCTCTATGACCCCGCCGAGGACCAGGTTTTTATAGAGGAGTTAAAAAAGAATCTCACGGTGCCACTTGAAATTGAGGAAGTGGATTGTAACCTCGAGGATCTTGGTACTGCCCGGGCACTGGTTGACAGCCTGGTCAAATTTATGGAGGAAAAAGAATGAAAGAAAAATTTTTCAACAAAGAAATTGAGACGATGAGCGCGGAGGACCTGCGACCAATTCAAGAAGAGAAGTTTTTGAGACAACTGGACTACGTATGGGAAAAATCCCCATTCTACCAGAAGAAGTTTAAGGAACACGGTATAGACAGGGGAAAGATACGGGGACTGGAGGACCTCCCCAGGCTTCCCTTCACCGAGAAGGACGAACTGAGGAAGAGCCAGGAGGAACACCCCCCTTTGGGTTTTCATAGTGCCGCTCCCATGGATGACGTAATCCGCATTCATTCATCATCCGGCACCACTGGTGTCCCGACCTTTGTCGGTATCACCCGCCATGATCACAAGGTCTGGACCGACATCACCGCGCGTTCCCTTTTTACGAAGAGTGTCAGACCCTCCGATGTGGTGATCCATGCAGTGGGACTGACCTTTTTTGTGGGGGGGCTGCCGGTCAAAGACGCCATTGAGCACATTGGGGCGGCATTTGTTCCTATTGGGACCGGCGCATCCGACCGGGTGGTCACGACCACAAGGCGGTTAGGGGGCAATGTGCTCCACTGCACACCCTCCTATGCGCAGTATTTTGCTGACTACCTCAGGAAAAAGCAGCACATGAAACCCTCAGAGCTGGGTTTTGAGAAACTCGTGGTTGGGGCTGAACCCGGAGGGGGCGTACCAGCGATCAAAAAGCGACTGCAAGAAGAATATCAGTGTCTCCTCAGCGAAGGCATGGGAAACTCTGACGCGGCACCGATCATCTTTGGGGAGTGCCCGGCCCAGAAAGGGATGCACTTTTGCGCGCAGGAATACATATTCCCCGAGCTTATCGACCCGGACTCGGGTGAGGTAATGGAAATAAAGGACGGGGCAGAAGGGGAGCTGGTCTACACCTTGATCGACCGGGAGTGTTGCCCGGTCGTCAGGTTTAGGACCCGGGACAGGATCACCGTCTTTACAGGTCCCTGTGAGTGCGGCCGAACCAGTTTTCGCATAAGGTGTACCGGCCGGACCGACGACATGCTGATTCTGCTCGGTGTCAATGTCTTTCCCTCGGCTATCAAGGATGTCATCACTTCCTTCAGACCCAGGACCACCGGCGATATGCTCGTGCTTCTCGACCAACCAGGACCAAAGGTAGACCCCCCCCTAAAGATCCAGGTGGAGTATGCCCCGGCGGAAAAGGACCTAGATGCCCTAAAAAAGGAACTCGAAACCGTGCTGAGAGACAAGCTGGTGTTTCGGGCAGATGTGGAACTGGTCCCCGAGGGCACACTCCCCCGCTTTGAGATGAAGGCAAAGCTCATCAGGGAGTTATATAGGGGGGAATAACCGGTGACGTAACATCTCGATAATACTAAGCCTCACCGCAACATAGAAAGGCATTCATCTGGGAGGTTTTCGCCTTGAAGCCCTTGCCTGATTGTGCACCCTGTATACTCAAATGGATCTACGAGAGGACGGCGTCTTCTGCGAGTGAAGGGCAGCGCTATGAATTGATGAGAACCTTGCTGGGCAAGCTCTCTTGTGAATTCACGCCCTCAGGGAATCTGGGGCTTATCTGTAAGCGAACCCTCGACGCGGTGAATGAATTCATATTGGCCTCCTCGGCCCACTACAATGAGCTCAAGGTAAAGACCAACCAGGCCGTGGATGGGTTGTTGCCGGCGTCAAGAGGATTTATTGAGAAAGGCAAAACGCCCCAACAGCGTTTCGAGAGGGCATGCAGACTGGCATCGGCCGGCAATGTATCCCCTATTGGTGCGCCTTCCGGCACCTTCAAATTCCCTGAGGCGGAGAATATCACCCAGGGCAGGGCTCCACTGCCTGTGGTGGTCGGTGATGTCTATGGGGCGGCCCGGGATGCGACGCGTATCCTGTTTCTTCCCGATAATGCCGGGGAAATAGGGTTTGACTCGCTTTTGATCGAGGAACTCAAGGCAATGGGATCCAAGGTGGCCCTCGTGGTCAAGGAGGACCCCTTTTTTGAGGATGCCACAATACGGGATGTCGCTCACTTCGGCCTGAATAAGTTGGCCGACGACATTCTGACCACCAAGAGCGTTTTTCTCACTGGTGAGGGCATACCCGCCCTGGATGACGCTTACAGCCAGAGCGATCTCGTGATGGCAAAAGGTGTCTTTAACTTTGAGGCCTTGAACGGAGAGGTCTCGGGAAAACCAGTCATCTATATGCTAAAGATCAAATGCGGCCCAATCTCCAAAAGGAATGGAGTGGATATAGGGACCTTCTTGGTCAAACTTGAAAACGGCCGGAATGCCCTATGAATCCCCCTCGGCCGGGCCGATAAGCGGTACGTAACAATGCGGGCACATTCCCCACTGATTATCGGAGGAGAGCGGGGATCCCATTAGTAATCTCTCACCTATCTTCAGAAACAGACGCCAAATGAAAGGGGGGCAAAATGGTAACCGCGATATTTGAATACGATATACCGGTCGAAAAACAGGGCGATTACATCCAGACCACCAAGGACAGGATTAAACCTCTCTGGGAATCCATCGGCTGTAAGGCCTACGATATCTGGCAGGTGACGGAGAGTGAAACCAGATTTGTAAAGACCATGCTTTTTGAAGACATGTCTGCGATGAAGAAGGCCATGGACAACAAGGAGGCGGAACCTGTCAAGGAGGTCTTTGGCAAATTCGCTGAGAATGTCTCCCGAATGATATGTCAGAGAAAGACCTAAGGGCTACCAGGAGAATTGGTCAAGGTTATAGAGGAAAGAAGGAGAGAACATGGGAAGGCTGGAAAACAAAGTGGCCATCGTTACCGGCGGTGCCAGGGGCCTGGGCAGAGTCTTTTGCCTGGCTATGGCCAAAGAGGGGGCCCGAATAGTCGTGGCGGATATTCTGACCAAAGAGGCCCGACAAACGACCACAGAGATCATATCCAAAGGGGGTTCAGCCATAGCGATAAAGGTTGATGTGACCCAGAAAGAGGAAACCTCTCGCATGGCCGAGGAGGCGATAAGACACTTTGGGGCCATAGACATCTTGATCAACAACGCCGCTATGCTCTACGGGCTGGGGCGCAGGCCATTCTATGAAATCCCGGTGGAAGAATGGGATAAATTGATGGCCGTAAATCTGAGAGGGCCGTTCCTGTGCACCAAGGCGGTATTCCCACAGATGAAGGAGCAGTTGAAGGGCAAGATCATCAACATCGCTTCGGAAACCGCCTTCACGGGATCCGAGGGTTTTCTCCATTATGTCACCTCCAAGGGTGGAATCATCAGCTTTACCCGGTCGCTGGCTGCGGAGTTAGGTCAATATGGTGTCCGCGTCAACACAGTAGCTCCCGGTTTTACGGATACGGAGGCATCCAGGACCGTTACCGATGATATCGCAAAATATGACACCAGTCGTACGCCATTGGGAAGACTGGAGCAGCCCAGGGATCTGGTTGGAGCGGTCATCTTTTTCGCCAGTGACGAAAGTGATTTTATTACCGGCCAGGCCCTGATCGTTGATGGCGGTCGCTATATGCACTGAATAACCCCTGTCTGTAAGACGAGGGGTTTCAACCATCCCCGAAAGAGACAGTAAGGACTCGGGTGAGCCAATGAAGATAAAGAGGAATAGCCGATGACCGAGATAAAGTTTGTGGACACCACCCTGAGGGACGGCAATCAGAGCCTCTGGGATGCCACTGGATTAAAGACTGACATGATACTCTCGCTTGCGCCGGAGGTAGAACGGGCGGGGTATCACGCCGTGGATCTTGTTGCCAGCACCCATATGCAGACGGCCGTCCGTTATCACCGGGAAAACCCCTGGGAGAAACTGCGGCTTGCCTCAAAGGCCATGCCAAATACGCGTCTGTGTTTTGGGACGACGGGACGGCGTTTTATCGGGTTCAAACGCTCTCCGGATTCCATAATGCAACTGGTATATGAGCGTATGGCCGCAAACGGGATACGCCGGGTGTGGCTGTGCGAGGCCGCCCTTGAGATGGAGAGCATCGTCAAGAATGCAAAGATGTCAAAGGCAGCGGGGATAGAGGAATTTATGGTGGGTCTTTGCTACTCGATCAGTCCGGTCCATACGGATGAGTACTATGCCAGGAAGACCCGGGAGATCACCCAATGCCCCGACGTGGATACGATGTACATCAAAGACCAGGGGGGGCTTCTGACACCGGACAGTGTAAAGACCCTTGTGAAGGCCATTCAACCCAACCTGAATGGACGGCCACTTGAAATTCACACCCACTGCAACACGGGGTTGGGTCCCCTGGTCTATCTGGAGGCCATCCGCCTGGGTGTGGATCGGGTGCATACGGGTGTCCCCCCGCTGGCCAATGGCACGGCCCAGCCATCCGTATTTAACGTCCTGAAAAATATCAAACACATGAGCCACACCGCCAGCCTGAACGAGGAGGCCATCGATAATTATTCCACTAGATTGATGGAAATTGCACAAAAAGAGGGTCGGCCGGCGGGTGTTCCCCTGGAGTACGACCTTGCCTATTATGAACATCAGGTGCCCGGGGGAATGATGACAACGCTGGGACGACAGCTTGCCGAAGCGGGAAAGGGAGACCGCCTGAAGGAGGTGCTTGAGGAGATCGTCAAGGTCCGGAAGGAACTGGGGTATCCCATCATGGTAACGCCGCTCTCCCAGTTCGTAGCAACCCAGGCGACCATGAATGTGGTCTCAGGGGTGCGCTACAAAATGATCCCTGACGGTATTATCGAGTACCTCGCCGGGTACCACGGAGCACCGCCCGCCCCGGTTGACCAGGATGTCCTGGAAAAGATATACCGGTGGCCCAAGACCAAAAAGATAATGGAGCAAGAGTTTCCGCAGCCCTCTATTGCAGAAATCCGAAGGCAAATGGGCATCGGCCCCAATGTGTCTGACGAAGAGTTCTTGCTCCGCTTTGCCATGGGCGACAATGAGGTTGACAAGATGCTGTCGGCAAGCCACAAGTAGCGGTGGGAACCACCCGGTGTCCCATGGTTTGATCGGATTTTCTAAGACAGGCAGTCTGGATCGGGAAAGGAGGTGATATCCAGATCATCTTGGAAGGGGCCGCATTTGGTGCTGGGCTCACAGAAGTTTCTTGTGGGGGACTTGTTGTTGCTGTTCCAGGCTCTATTGGGGAGGCAATGACAGGATGCTATGTTCAACAATATCATTCAAGGAGGGGAAAAATGTATGGTACGGCAAAGCAATTGAGGCTGGTGGTTTTTATATGGTTAACCGCTGTGGTCATGGCCTTTCCGTTGACTGGGTACTGCAAAGACAAAATCCTTATCGGGACTGCAATTTCCCTGTCGGGTCCCTATGCCCCAGGCGCAGCAATGACCCAGATCCCGAACTATAAGATGTGGGTTGACGAAGTTAATGCAAAGGGTGGAATTTATGTGAAGGAGTATGGCAAACGGCTGCCTGTGGAACTCATCATATACGATGATAAGAGTGATATTGGCACTGCCGTTAAACTGGTTGAGAAATTGATTCTGGAAGACAAAGTAGACCTCCTGTTACCCCCATGGGGCACCGCCATGCATTTTGCTGTAGCCCCTGTAGCGAATAAATACGGTTATCCTTTGATAGGGCCCACGATTTCTTCCGAAAAGCTCAGGGAAGTAGCCGATAAGATCCCCTACTTCTTTGGAATCCTCAACATGCCCCGTGAACAGGGCGCCGCCCTTGTAGACCTCCTCGCAGAGCTTGGCGTAAAAAAAGTGGCCTTGATCTATATTGCGGACGCCTATGGTATCGAGTGGACAGGCAAGGTATCGCCCGCATTAAAGGCAAAGGGGATCGAGGCGGTGATTGAAAAAAGCTATCCCCTGGGTGCCAAGGACCTGTCTCCACTGCTCAAGACAATCAAGGCCGCCAATGTGGATGCCCTGCTGGGCATGTCCTATCCCCCGGACACCTTTCTCATTACTGCACAGTCAATAGAGCTTAAGTTGAACCCCAAACTCTTTTATCTGGGTGTTGGCGTGGCCTTTCCCGTATATCGGGATAAGTTTGGGACCAAAACTGTGCAGGGGGTCATGGGAGCGGGTGCCTGGAACCCCAGGCTCCCTTACCCTGGCGCAAAGGAATACTTTGATGCCCACCTCAAGAAATGGGATAAGGAGCCCGATCGCTGGGGAAGCGCGTTTGCCTATGCATCTCTTCAGATATTGGAGCAGGCCATTAAGAAGACCGGCACCCTTGACCGGAAGAAACTCCGGGACGTAATCGCCACCGAGACGTTTCCGACGGTGATCGGTCCGGTGAAGTTTGAGGGAGGATTTAATATCCAGTCCCCCGGCGAGATTGGCCAGTGGCAAGGGGGGGAGTTTGAAGTCGTAGCCGGAAAGGAAAAGCGTACGGCAAAACCCATATACCCCAAGCCGGCTTGGCCCTGATCTCTTCTGACAGACAAACCCTGACGGATCAATTTAGCTATTTTAAAATGGTACTCGGGGAGGGCAATGGGGGTTCCGAATCCCCATTGCCCTGTTTCAAATGGCTAAAGTGATACAGAAAGGCGAAGTATGGAAGCAACCCTTATTCTGGATATTTTGATCGGGGGGCTTATATTGGGCGGGCTCTATGCGCTCGTCGCTGTGGGGCTCGGGCTTCAATATGGCGTTGCCCGAGTCCTCAATGTCTCTCACGGCGAGTTTATCATGCTTGGGGCATTTGCAACCTATTCGCTGTATACCCTTTTTGATATAAACCCGCTCTTATCCCTTGTCATCAGCGGGCCTATAGTCTTTGCGATCGGTTTTCTGGTTCACAGGACCCTGTTTCAATATCTCAGAAGGACGTCGGAATCGGTGGCCGCCTTTGAAGGAAATTCTATCTTGGCCTCATTTGGTCTCCTCTTTATCATCCAGAATATCGCCTTGCTCTCGTGGGGGCCTGACATAAAAGGATACACCTTTATGTCGCAAACCGTCGATTTTGGGGGGGCAATTTATGCGCAGAACCGTTTGCTTGCCCTTGTTTTCGCGGTATTCCTTGGATTGGCCTTTTATTGCTTTCTGTCACGAACGCGCCTGGGAAAGGCCATCAGGGCAGCCGCACAGGATGTCAACACCGCCCAACTCATGGGCGTCAACATTCACAAGGTCCTGGGGTTGTGTTTTGGGCTTGGTGCGTTGATGGCTGCGGCAGCCGGATGCCTGGTCAGTATGATGTTTGAGATCACCCCGCTCATCGGTCTCCCCTATACCATAATTGCCATCATCGCCGTGGTTTTGGGTGGGTTGGGCAATATCCTGGGCAGCCTGATAGGGGGCCTCGTACTCGGTCTTGTCGGCAATATCGTGATGTATATTCACCCCGGGCTTTCAATGATCGCATATTACATGATCTTTCTTCTCTTGCTCATCGTAAGGCCGACAGGCATTTTGGGGAAATGAAGAATGTCAAGCATTAGCGGCGCAGCCCCCAAAAGGTTTTTTCCGCTGTTGTTATCCTTCATCATCTTAATCCTGGCAGCGGTTATTCCGGGATACCTTCCGCCTTACACCGTCATATCAATCAGTAACATCTTTATGTATATTGTCCTTACTGTCTGCTGGTCGGTTTTCTCCGGCCCCACCCATTACATATCGCTTGCCTCTGCTGCCTTTTTTGGTATCGGCATCTATGTCGCGGCTGTTCTGGGAGACGCGATGCCCTTTCTGGTGGTTATTGCCGTGGGAGGTCTCCTGAGTTCGTTGATCGCCCTTTTTGTGGGTCTTTCTGGTTTGAGGCTGAGGGGGATGTATTTTACCATATTCACCTTCGGGCTCAGCGAGCTCATCAGACATTCTGTCCTGTGGTGGGAGGTCAATATCACAGGGACTGTCGGCAGGATCGTTGTATCACTCAACCCAATGACCGTTTATTATGCCATGCTGGCGATCGTCTTGATGACCCTCGCCATGGCCTGTCTTATAAATAACTCCAAATATGGTCTCGCACTGGTTGCCATTGGTGAATCTGAGGAGGCCACCGATCATATCGGCATAAATGTAAACGCCCTCAAAATAGTCTCCTTTGCCGTCAGCACCTTTTTTATGGGAGCAGCCGGGGCCACCATGGCCACACGATGGACCTATATTGACCCCTCCATCGCCTTTAGTCCGCTCTTTTCCTTTATGCCGGTCCTGATGGCCATCTTTGGGGGAATTCGTCGGATCTATGGTCAAGTTATTGGTGCCACTGTTCTGACCTTTCTGGCCGATATGTTATTAACCAAATTTCCATATTATTATAACCTCCTCTATGGGATCATTCTGGTGGCGGTTATCGTGTTTTTGCCCAAAGGTCTGACGGGATTGCGAGAGAAGATAAAAAGATAGCGGGATCGAGTCCTGGTGAAACCTGATGCCGATGCATATATCTCCGTAACACTAAAGTTTTCTGAAACCCGGGCAATGGGGATTCCGAACCCCCATTGCCCTATCCCAGTGCCAATTTTGAAAAGGGTAAATTGGCACTGGATTATTTTGGGGCACTAATGATGCCGATTCTTGAAGGAAAAGACGTTCAGAAGTCCTTTGGGGGCCTGGCCGCGGCCGGGGGCATTGACTTCCATATCGACAAGGGGGAAATCGTGGGTCTGATCGGCCCCAACGGGGCTGGCAAAACGACCCTTTTTAATTTAATATCGGGATCCATTGTTCCCACATCAGGGACCATCGTATTCAAGGATAAAGACATTACCGGACTGAGGCCCCATCAGATCTGCAAACGGGGCCTGGCAAGAACTTTTCAGCACGTCAAGCTTTTTGGCAACATAACGGTCCTGGAAAACGTATTGCTGCCATCCATGTTTGGCGGGTCCGCGGGCATTCACAAATCAGTGGCTACCGAGGCCTCTCTGGAGTTGCTGGAGTTTGTGGGATTATCAGGAATGGACGGGGTCATAGCCAGGGAGTTGACCATAGCCAACCAAAAGCGGCTTGAAGTGGCAAGGGCATTGGCCACAAAACCCGATCTCTTGCTGCTTGACGAGTTTATGGCGGGTCTGAACCCAACCGAGGTGGCCCGGGCGACGGAGTTAATACTGAGAATACGCAAAAGGGGGATCACGATCTTTATGATCGAACACGTAATGAAGGCGATCATGGGTGTTTCTGATCGGATCATAGCGCTTCACTATGGCAAAAAGATTGGCGAAGGTACACCGGGGGAGATCGCCGAAGACAGGACAGTCAAAGAGGTGTATCTGGGAATATAGACCGATGCTAAAAGTCAGTAATATAAAGGCCGCCTACGGAAAGGTCGGCGTATTATGGGATGTGTCCCTTTACATCGCGGAGAAAGAGGTCGTTGCCCTGGTGGGTGCCAATGCAGCCGGTAAGACAACGATGCTCAATACCATATCGGGGTTTATCCATCCCGTGGCGGGGGCACTGGAATTCCTCGGCATGCGAATAGACGGGATCCCACCTTACCGGATCAGCGAGATGGGGATTTGTCATGTACCCGAGGGCGGGAAACTCTTCCCGGATATGACGGTCCTTGAAAACCTGGAGATGGGCGCGTACCTTAGCAAGACCTGGAAAAAGAAGGAAGAGACCCTGGAACGGGTCTATCAGTTTTTTCCTGTACTCAAGAAACGGTTGGGGCAATTGGCGCATACACTCAGCGGGGGTGAGCGACAGATGTTGGCTATGGGGCGAGGTCTGATGGCAAGACCACGGCTCTGTATGTTTGATGAACCCTCATACGGACTGGCCCCGATTATCGTAAAACAGCTTTTCGGTTTTATCGAATTGCTCCATCAAGAAGGAATGACCACCCTGATCGTTGAGCAAAACATCCGACATGCCCTGGAGGTGGCAAGCCGGGCGTACGTCCTGGAAAACGGTCGTATCGTCCTGGAAGGCAGAAGTGGCGAACTCCTTGAAAACGATCATATCAAAAAGGCCTATCTGGGCTTGTAATGAGACAGTAGAAGAAATATGACGTCCAATGGCCATATCGTTGTCTCATCCACATTTCGGCCGGTCCATTCATTCGATCTATGGGGTGTCCTTGTGGACCAGCACCTCTTGGGCCGGCGGAAAATCGATATCTACAAAGAAATTGCCCGAGAGAAAAAGATCCCGGAAGATCAAATCAGCCGGGTTGTCGAGGATTACCGGGCCCTGCTCGACGGCAAATCCTGGGCCACGGGAAAAAGAAAGGCCCAGATCATCAAAGCCATCAGCGGTCCGGCACTGAGAAATAAGATTCAACCCTATTATGCCTCCTGTCTTTTTCAGGATGCCCTGGATGTTATGAAGGAGGTGATCGAGGGAGGAGAAGGGGTCGTTATCTTTACCTCTGAACCCGCACCCGGCTTGAGGGAACAGCTTGCCCCGAAGATCGGTGAGAGGATAGGCGAGATAAGGTATGGTAACAAGGCTGATCCTGCCTCTTTTAGGGCCGTTTATGAGCTGGAGAGCCGCCTTGGAAACAGGATAGTGACTCACACGGCCGATGAATTGCCCGAATTGGTGGCAGCCCGAAAGAGCGGTTTGTTTCAACCCGGGGGATTGATCTATATCAACCGCAACGATATCGATTCAGAAGACGAGGTCAAGACCAAGGGCATCGACTGTTATGTCAATGACTTGAGAGAGGTACGGTATACCACCCCGGTTTCCAGGGAATAGCGGATTCCTCCTGCACCCGTTGTCAACAAAAAGCCATGCCGATTTCGTGTCTTTGGGTGTAACATCTCAAAGAACAGGGGGAAAGGTGTGGCATGGGGGTCTTTTTTTCTTC
>CAZXCQ010000065.1:0-24651 GCA_964639275.1 uncultured Desulfobacteraceae bacterium
TTGTGCTGCTGCTGCCGGGACACGTGACGGCTTCAGACAGGCATCCCAAAATGGCCGGACATTGATTGAAAATGGTGCATTGCGGCCGGTCAACGGTTCATGAGGGGGTCGAATTTTGCTTGGCCCCCTAGTTGATTTCGTCGAGGATATTTCAATGAGCCGAGAAATGTTGCTATCTATCTTACGAGGCGTCTGAGGGGTGAGACGTTAAGGCGGTAGGTGAAATTTTTGGAATAAGCAAAAACATTTAGCAGCATCATTGATAGAGTCAAATTTATCCCGGACTTTGAGCGAGGCTCAGCTTGTTGATCTCTTTCAGAAAACCGGGATCGGGGGCTCCTTCACCCTGGGTCTGGACTTTGCCTGGCATTTGTGTCACAATACCAAACAGCACCATATAGCGGCCTGGCCAAACCCGGCACACAATGACACTCCGGGTCTTCAAAATTGATATCGGCACCATTCTAACCCGTATTCCACAAAATTGCCTTCTGGCCTTCTAAGTGTCTGGAATCATTGTGTACTGCTCGCTCATATTTATGGGCTACAATTTCCAGTAGATTGGAAACATATTGCTATTTCAATATGTTACAAATCTGCTTTCCGGAATACGGGTTCTAAGGTATTTTATTGAAAGGAGTGCAGGAGGTTAAGTCACAACGTCAGGAGAAATTATAATGTCTCGTTTAGTGACAAGAAAAGAGTTTTTGAAATCAATAGGAATAGGGGTACCGGCTCTTTTTTGCGCATCACAGGGTTACGCATTTTTTAATAAAAAAAGCGAATGTGATAAAGATATAAAAGGTCATGTCTTTAAGAATGATGCCCCTGCTAAACCTTGGAAATGGTCCATTGAGGCCTTTCGGTACAGTTCAAATGGGACCGATGTGCAATGTCAAATTTGCCCAAATCGATGTTACTTAGAACCAGGGGATCGAAGTGTCTGCCGTTCAAGAGTAAATATTGCAGGTAAACTCTACTCCCTTACATATGGAAATCCTGTTGCGGTACATAATGACCCTATTGAGAAAAAACCCTTTAATCATTTTTATCCGGGAACATGGATATTATCAATAGCAACGACCGGATGCAATTTTAGATGCTTGAACTGTCAGAACTGGGAAATATCTCAGAAAAGGCCTGAAGATGTTAAATTCCGAGAGCTGTTTCCTTCGGATGTTGTCAAGGTTGCCAAAAAATATAAATTACCCTCAATTGCCTACACTTATACAGAAGCTACAACATATTACGAGTACATGTTAGATACAGCAAAAATAGCGAAGTCAAATGGTCTTAAAAATGCTTATGTTTCAAATGGTTATATAAATAGAGAACCACTTATCGAGCTTGCAAAATATTTGGATGCTGCAAGGATCGACTTCAAATCTTTTGATGACCGCATTTATCGATGCCTGAACGGCGGGACTCTCAACCCAGTTCTTGATACGATGAAAACGCTTCATCAAGAAGGCGTCTGGCTTGAGATCATTAACCTTGTGGTTCCAACTTATGTGGATGACCCTGAAATGGTAAAAAGAATGTGCGGGTGGATCTTAAAAGAACTCGGTCCTGATTACCCGCTGCACTTTACAAGATTTTCTCCTCTTTATAAGTTGACCAGATTGCCTTACACGCCTGTCCAAACACTTGAACAATTCAGAAATATTGCGCTAGAGGAAGGTATTCATTACGTTTATACTGGTAACGTGCCTGGTCATCCAGGAACACACACCTATTGCCATAATTGCGGAAGGATGATCGTAAAGAAATTGGGTTACAAGATAATTGAGATGAATATCAATAAAGGGCGGTGCAAATTCTGCAATACCTCAATTCCAGGTAGATGGGGCTAGGCGAGAAATAACAATCAAGGATATGTTTTTGCATAGAACGGCTCGTACCGGCCAGGTAAGCCTTACGAGCCTTCCCCGTAAGATGGATGGTACGCTACCTGTTGTCATCTCCGACTGGCCTACGCCGGGTCTGTGCTTGGCACACAGGGGTTGGCCGCTGAGCGATCACTACCTACCTGGAGTTCTGATCCTTATGATCTTTACGCTCACGGCATTTTCGGGGTCCGGGCAGTTCATGTAGAACAAGTCTTTGTCCTCCATCCAGGGAAATTCACCCCCGTACTGCAACACGGATATGTACGGGAAAATGGCATAATAGAGGTGACTGCACATAGGCGGAATTCTTGCGTTTCTCCTGCCTTCCGTATTCCACTCCCCTGCCTCATACAGATGTACGTCAAATTCTTCGCCGATTGTGTGGCCTGCGCGGCAGTGCCCGAGAATATTGGTTATCTTGGCAACCAACTTGATCTTATCTTCCATCATGATCCTCCAAACGGAAAAGCGATTCCTCGATTCTTTCTAACAGCTTAGCGCTTTCGCGGCCCTCTCCTTTATTTCGAAAGACCAAAGTGTTACGATTCTTTTTTATCTCCGACCGACAGGACCCTTTCTCCCAAACCCTGTCTCGGGTGACGAAGCGGGATCTCACGCCCCTTGCGACGGTCTGTGCGCCATCGCCGATCCACCTGATCCGCAGCAGCATACTGATCTTATCAGCACTACCCAAATATCCTATGAAAAATCGTTTCCTATATCCCGATGTAGACCTTTCTCAGTTCATCGTCTTGCAGGAATTCCCTGCCCAATCCTGTCATTGTGATTCTTCCTTGCTCCATAACATATGCCCTGTCGGCAATCTCCAAGGCCGCTTTTACATTTTGCTCCACCAGCAGCACGGCGACCCCTTCAGAGTGGATCTTGGCAATTACTTGAAAAATCTTGCGCGCAATGATGGGTGCCAATGCCAGTGACGGCTCATCGAGCATCAGCTGAATCGGCCTGGCCATGAGGGCCCTTGCAATGGCCAGCATCTGCTGCTCGCCCCCGCTCAAGGTCTCCGCCATCTGGTTCCTCCTTGATTTCAGCACTGGGAAGAGCCCGTATACGTATTCCAGGCTCTGGTTCCTCACCCTTCGGGCATCACGTATAAAGGCGCCGATTTCAAGGTTCTCCATGACGGACATGGCGCCAAAGAGCTTTCTTCCCTCCGGGACCAACACGATGCCTTCACGTCTGATAATGTGCGGGGGCCGTCCGGAGATGTCCGCTCCATTAAAACGCACGCGGCCGGACGATGATACCAAGAGCCCTGAAATCGCCTTCAATGTCGTCGTCTTCCCAGCCCCGTTTGATCCAAGAATGGTAACGATCTCTCCTTTCCCAATATGGAAAGATACGTCCCAAACCACAGGCATTTCCCCGTAGGACACACCAAGTGATTCAACCTCGAGCAGGAGATCCCTCATCCTCCTGTGCCTCCTGTCCAAAATAGGCCTCGATGACCTTCTCGTCTTTCGCGACCCGGGTAGGCGCTCCATCGGCAATTTTCCTCCCATAATCCAAGACGATCACACGGTTGGACATGGTCATGATCGTTTTCATGACATGTTCAACCCAAAAGACGGTGATCCCCTCTTCATCACTCAAGCGCCGGATAAGTGCAGTGGCTGTTTCGGTCTCGGCCGGTGTGAGCCCGGAAATCTGCTCGTCCAGAAGGAGCAATCTAGGCGATGCTCCAAGGGATCGGGCGATTTCCAGCATCTTTTTCTGGGCCAGGGTCAATTGCCCGGCCCGCACCTGTGCCTTGTCCACCAATCCGGTCATTTGGAGAAGCTCTTCAACCCTGGGCCTCAAACTGCCCCGGTTCTTCCCTCTTCGTGAACGGGAAAAAAACACGCTCAGATATACATTCTCATACACCGTCATGTCCTGAAAAGGCCTTGGGATCTGAAATGTGCGGCCGATTCCAAGGGATGGGATCTTATGAGGTGCGGTGGCGGCAATATTTTTCCCATCAAAAAAGATGCTCCCCTGGTCAGGACGATATACGCCGGAGATAAGGTTGAATAAAGTCGTCTTTCCTGCGCCGTTGGGTCCGATCAGACCGATAATTCCCCCTCCGGCGATCTCGATATCGACCTCAATCAAGGCGCCAACCCCACTGAAATACTTGCTGACCCCTCTAATCTCCAGTATTGCCGGGTTCACGGTATTTTCCCCTGGACTGCTCACTCATCGAACACAAAACACAGTCGGTAGTACAAAACAGGACCTGAAGAGTGCATCCGTCTACTATCTTAGGACTGACTATGGTTTATGCCGAAGGTTTGTATCTCATGTTATCGCTCTGCCCATGGCTTGGTGGGATACCACATCTCTGCGGTCTTCTGGTCTTCCGGCCAGACAATCTCGAGCTTTCCATTCTGCCATTGGAAGAGCATGGTGTTTTCTTGTTTGAATTTCCATCTTCCGTTTGGTTTGAAGGCCATCCTGCCCGCCGTTGTATCCACATCGAGACTCAATGCAGCATCTCGAATCTTCTTTTTGTCGAGAGATCCTGCCTTCTCGATCGCCGCTCGGGCGACTTGCACATTGGCATACCATATCCCACCGAGAAAGGGATCGTGCCCCAAAACGGCTCGGATCCTTTTCACAAGCGCCTGGGACCCCGGACGTTTGCATGCGGGGTGCCAGGCAAACATGCCAAATACATAGTCAGAATCTTTTCCCAGGGCTTGACCGAAATAGCTTACAGCGGTTCCCCTTGTAAATCCCCATGCCTTTGGCGCCCAGCCGATCTCCTTGGATCTCTTAATGATATTGACGGCATCGGGTGGATTTGGGAGCATATAAACGATGCCCACGTCCTTTTTCTTGCACTTCAAGAGAAAGCTTGTCGGATCAGATCCGGGCGTATACTTCTCATGCAGGACGATCTTAAAGCCGAATTTATCCGCCATGGTTTCGCATCCCCGGGCGTTTTCATCCCCATCGGGACTGAGCTCTTCATACAAAGCAACCGTCTCCGGCTGCTGGTCTTTCGGGAGACTCCTCATGCCGCTGAAAAACGCGAAGGCTTCATCATCACCCGTGTGAAACGGGAGGACAACCCATTTGAATCCTCTTTTGAAGACACTTCTGGGATAAACGGTGCCGACCCACAGTATCTTGTACTTGTCCGCGATTGGACCGGTTACGTCATTGACCCCTCCAATGCCCCCGAGAAGTACGTCCACCTTATCGCCCCTAATCAGTTTCTCCAGGGCGGCTGTTCCTTTGCCCACGTCGCTTTCATCGTCATAAATAATGAGTTTGACGGGAAGCTTTTTCCCCAACTCCTTTACGTAAATCCCCCCATCCTTGTTTATATCGTCCACTGCCATCTCATATACGAGTTTGCCCTCCTTACCAAAACTGGCAAACATGCCGGTAAGTGAAAGCGTGGTCCCGAACTTGATTTCCTTCTTTTCTCTGCATTCCGCGCTTTGAGAAAACCCGGAAACCGCAAAAATGGCGATGACAATCGCCACCACAAATCCCAAACGCGAGATACCTTTTGTTGTCATCATACCCTCCTCTTTTCCATATGTTACTCTTGGACGAAAAACTCGTCCAAGGCCGCCACCGACCAAGGTCCTTTCTCTTGTCAGCCACCTCCTTTCCTCATTGATAAAGTGCTTTCAGTCGATCCCCTTTTGTTCGGAAGGCCGTTCGCGTCCACCCATAGATGTGCGGCGCCAAGCCTTCCGGTGTAAAGAGCGCCGCCAGCAGGATGATCCCCCCAAAGATAAGCAGGTTCCCCCCTGTCTCGGACATGGCAAAGGTCAATATCTGCGATACGACCACATAGACGACCGCACCGATGATGGGTCCGGATAGAAAACCACGACCCCCCAAAAGACACATGAAAATCGGAATAAGGCTCCAATTGAATGAAAAAACGAATCCCGGGAGTATATATCCCACGTGGTAGGTGTAAAATGCTCCTGCCAGCCCCGCAAGATAGGCGCTTATCACTAATGCGTACATCTTGTACTTGGGGGGGTATATGCCTATTGATAACGCTGTATTTTCTTCGTTTCCTATCGCCCTCAGTGTCAAACCGAAGTCAGATCTGACGACGAGAACTTGAATCACGATGGCCGATGCCACAATAATGAGTGCCGGGAAGTAGTAACTGTAAATACTAAAAGTCTCGGCCACAGGGAGATGCATGATAGACGAAATCCCGAGAATCCTCTCAAAGACTATCTTCATGATCGGAGGTAAGGCAAGGGTACCTACAGCGAAGTAATCTTCCCTCAGCCTGAAGGTGGGGACCATCAGGAAGGCCAGCAAAGAGGCGGTGAGTGCACCAATCAACATGCCGGGAACATGGCCAAGGCCGTGGATCGAAAGGAAGGCATAACCGTAGGCGCCCAACCCAAAGAATGCTCCATGACCCAGATTGAGAAGACCGGCATAACCTCCCACGAGATTCCAGCTGGTGGCAAGGGTAATGTATACAAAATAGAGGATAAAGGCATTTAGAAGGAATGACTCGGGCATCAGGAACGGCAGGAGGGTCAATCCGAGCGCAAATCCTCCTAAAACCAATATCAGAGGTAAATCCCATTTTGCTCCTGCGCTCAAATCCTATCTCCCCAAAAGGCCCCTTGGTTTGGCAATGAGAACAAGCAAAAAAATCACCAACGACAAGAGATCCCCGTATCCGGCGCCCATGAGAAAGCTGACGGAGGATTCAAGAACCCCAATGATCAAAGCGGCAAGGAAGGTCCCTAGCAAGCTACCCAAACCGCCAAGGATGACGATGGTAAAGAGTTTCAGGACAAGGATGGGGCCGGTTGTGGGTGTGAAGGAATAGACAATGGCGTAGAGTGTACCGGCCTGACCGGCCAAGGCCGTTCCCAGAACAAAAACCAGAAGATATGCGGCCCCCACATTGACGCCGTAGAGTCCGGCCGCATCTTTGTCAATGGCCGATGCCCTTAATGCCTTCCCAGGATAAGTCCTGGTCATGAAAATATAGAGGAAGATGACAAGAAATGTGGCAACGCCAAAACTGATGAGCCTGACAAGGGGGATGACAAGGTCTGCGGAGATTGCAATGGAATTCCCTGAGTAGGCTGTGGTTATGGCCCTGGTATCTGCCGACCAGGCCATCCTCATAAGTTCCTCCATTATGATCATCAGCCCAAAAGCAGCGAGCAGCGTGCTGTCCATCCCGTGTTTCATTGTCTTCTTGAAGACCATCTGCCCAAGAAACAATCCCATTGCCCCCAAGCCTATGGATGAAAAAAGGATGCTCAAAAGAGGATCGATCCCATAAAGCGTAAAGAGCCAAAAACTGACGTAGGAACCCAGGATAAGTAAGTCACCATGCGCGAAATTGAGAACACCCATGATGCCGTAGATCAAGGAGAGACCCAACGCGGCAAGGGCATAAAACCCCCCCATGAGCAGACCGAAAATGACAACTTGAAAGCCGTCGGGATAGGAAAACATCCCCATGGCGAGGCCGAGGCCTAAAATGAAAATCAGTGTGATCAAGATTGCCTTGATTTCTTGATTTCTCATGGAGTCTTACGTTCTAGTCATTGGGTGACCGCAAACCCCGACACTCGCCTAATGACTGCATGGTCATCCCTTTCATGCCCCTATGCCTTGCCCAGGGCCTTCAACACCTTGTCCGGAGTTATTGGAAAATCAAGCACCCAGACGCCTATGGCATTATGAACCGCTGGCGCAATCAGGGCGGGCACAACTGTTGCAACATCTTCACCGATCCCTACGACCCCATAGGGACCATAACCCATCCCGGTTTCAACAAGACGAGTATCAATCGTGCCAATATCAAGATTTGTAGGAATCTTATAATCGAGAAGATTCCCGTTGAGCATAACCCCGGTCACGGGGTCGTGGATAATCTCCTCGCTTCTGCCGCGACCGACCCCCATAAAGGTTCCCCCGTATTGCTGGCCTTCACAAGATTCCCAACTGATCACTCTGCCCACATCATTAACGTTGACAACCTTCGTTACAACGACCTCTCCGGTTTCCGCATCCACCTCGACCTCCATGAAATGGGCCTGCCTGCAAAATCGCAATCTCGCGTTGGCATAAGCCCCCTCTTGAACCTGCCACCCATAGGCAAAAAGAGGAGGCGTAAAATGGGTCCTCTCAAGACCCAGTGCAGGCATCTCGGATTGACTGATGGGGCCTTCAGAGCCCGAAACACCTACAAATTCAGAGACGGTCATTTTTATTGACGGATCTGACTTGGCGTAGATAACGCTGTCCTTAATATCCAGGTCCTCGGGATTCATGTCTGGAAATGCAGGAGGAAAGCCCCCTCTCTGCGTTTGTCCCCGGGGGGCCGTAGCCGCTTCAAGGATCTTCGCTTTGAGAATCCTTGCGGCATTCCTGACGGCATATCCGTTGACAGACATGTTTGTGGAAGAATCGGGCGTCATGGTGAAGAACCCCGGATCATGTTGCGGCCTATAATGGACGTCTTCCATACGCATTCCCAATTCATCGGCGGCGATTTGGCAGTAGGAGGTCTCCGCATTTACCCCGTTGTCGCAACGCATGCCGAGAATGGTCGCCGTGCCATCGTTCCTTTCAATGCGGATGGCGATTTCACTTGAACCCGCGGAATCCTCCCATTCGTGTGTCCAGGTGAAACCAAGACCGTGCATCCTTCCATTTGGAAGTCTCCTTCCTCCGGGTAAGTGCCACTTTTTGTCCCAGTCCATGGCATCCTTGCCCTTGATGATACATTCCTTGAGACTATCCCTGTCAGGGAAACCCTTCTTCACCTTCCTTTCATTGAGCCATTGCATGTCGTGACCCTCGGCACCGTCGTTTTTCAGCGCCACTTCGATAGGACCGAGGCCGAGGGCATCGGCCACATGACTGAATACCAGGGTAAGGGCATGGCTGTTCGGGTTCTGTTCACAGCGTGTGGGAACGTTCGGGCCTTTGTTCACTCTTACCGCCACGGTCTTTCCATAGACATTTGGAATCCGTGTGTTCTCAATCAAGTGACGGACGAAGCCAAAAACCGGGAACAGATCGTTTGCAGTGATGAATTCTCCCTTTACCGCAGTAATCGTTCCGTCCCTTTTGGCGCCCACTTTGAAGGAATATAACCCGTGATCCATTTCCCCGCCGTAAAAATCTTCCCTCCTCGTAAAGCTCCATTTCACGGCCCTACCGGTCCTTTTTGACACAACAGCAGCACAATAATTGCCCGCCATATTCCAGGGCATCTGGCTCCACCCGCCGAAACTCGCTCCTTGATAAAGGCAGTGTAATTGAATCTTGTTCATGGGAATCCCGCCGAACCACGAAGAAATGACCCGCTTTGCTATATGGGGGCGTTGCTGTTTGACCCAGATCTCAGGATATTTTCCATTCCATCTGAAGACCCCACAAGGTCTTTCCGGACCAACCCAGGTATGAAGGCCTCGGTTAAACTCAAAATCGATGATCTGGTCGGCTTCTTCGAATCCTTTTTGGATATCGCCGTGCTCTTCTATGTCAACCCCTTCATTGTAGACATTGCCATAAGGAAGTAGTTCCGGGTTTGTCAGAGGGGCACCTTCTGTTCGGGCCTCCCTGGGGTTCAGAACAAATGGCCGAATTTCCCACTCCACTCTGATCAGTCTCAGGGCCTGTTCAGCGATATCCTCTGTATCGGCTGCCACTGCGGCCCCCACTTCCTCCCCCTCAAAGTATGCCACATCAGGCAGCGGTGGTTCCTCCGAGGGGACATGACCTCCCAGATCAACGGTTTTTGGCAGTTCCGGATCATCATATCGAAGGATCGCCCTTACACCGGTAAAGGCCTCGGCCCTGCTCGTGTCCATGCTCGTTATTTTGGCATGGGCAAATGGTGATGTAAGGAATCTCATGTGGAGCATCCCAGGCAGTTGAATATCCATGGTGTACATGGCACGCCCGCTGGCCTTTTCATAACCGTCCACACGGGATATCCCCCTCTTCCCTATGTTTGTATATCGACTGAGGGGATATCTGTCAGAACGCAGATTATCTAGTTGTTCAAGGATCCTTGTCATTTCATCTCTTCCCATAGGGCCGCCTCCAGGTTTCGGCAGAGAAAATAGATCTCATGGGCTTTGGTGAATCTCAGCCCCCTGTTACCGGCATGGACAGGTAGATCTGATCATCCCCCTTCAGGATCTTATCTTTTTGAGCAGGGACGCCATTCACAAAGGCTATAATGGGGATTCTCTTCGGGAGCTTCAACGTTTCTAGGACCTCACCTACCGTGGATTCGTCCGAGAATTCGTATCTGACTCCTGTCGCAAGGTCGGCACAGTCCGGAAAATAGTATTTGAGGGTTGCCATTATTTTCACTTCGATGAACATCGTTTTGCTTTCAGGAAAGGACCCGGTGAGAGCAGGCCCACAAGGGAAAGTCTAAAGGATCGTTACGCAAAGTCGCACTCTGTGCCCATGGGGTTCGAGGGCTTCAGATTCGGAAATCAGCCACATTCAAGAATTGTTCTTTTTACCAAAGTCTTTGCAATCTGCGCCAGATATGCGTTTTGCTTCAGGGGTTTTGTCTCCGAGATCAATGAGACTGAAGCCTCTTCAGCGCTGGATTCATTGATCGGCTTACCCAGAAGAACGTGCTCTGCCTTCTTGGCCCTATAAGGCTTCACATAAACCGCATTGAGGCAGATCCTTGCGGCAGTCACTTTACCTGCCTGATTTGTGATCGTGGCAGCACAGTTGACCATGGGAAAATCTATGGCCTCTCTTATTGCAAATTTGATGAAGGCGCTTTTTGTATGGGGAATTGGCCGCGGAATTGCAATCTCAATCACGATTTCATCCGAATCCAAAACCGTTGTCTTCCCAACACCAACTTCAAACAGATCTTCAACATCAATGGTTCGTTTAGAAGTTCTGACCTTGGCATCCAGCACGATCAACGCCGGTGCAATGTCGCTGGGGTGAACGGCATAACACCCTTCTTCCACGCTGCCGCCAAATATGGAATGGTATCTGCTGTCTCCTTCAATAGCATAACACCTTCCACCACCCTTTCTGAGGCACGGAAACCTGTTATTGGGGTTCCTGTAATACCAGCACCGAATATCCTGACAAATATTGCCCCCAATGGTTCCCATCTCTCTGATGTGTGGGGATGCGGTTTTTTGAGCTGCCTGGGCCAAAGCCGCATACTTTTCACGGATCACCGAAGAACCGGCAATGTCTTCAAGCCTGCACAGGGAACCGATATGGAGTATGCCTCCCTCTTCTCTCACATCATCGAGTCCGGGAATGGTTTTTATGTTAATCAAGGCCTCGGGATACTTCGGCAATATATCATCCTTCATCTTACCGAGTAAATCGGTCCCTCCGGCAATGATGCTCGCCTGATCCCCATACCGCCTGAGTATGGAAACCGCCTCTTCTATCGATCGCGCATTCAGATGCGCAAATTTTCTCATGTCAGCCTCTCCTATCCTTTACCCAGAGCCCGCAGTACCTTGTCCGGGGTTATGGGCCCATGGTCCACCCATTTCCCAATGGCGTTGTATACTGCTCCGTGGAGAAGGTATGTTGTCACGGTAGCGACATCCTCGCCAACGCCCACCGACCCGTAAGGTCCGTAGCCCATGCCTGTCTCCACGATAACCGTCTCTATGGTCCCCACATCCAACATGGAGCTGAATTTATAGTCCAAAAGATTCCCATTGAGCAGGACGCCAGTCTGACTGTCCCAGATATATTCCTCACTTCTATTCCTCCCGATGCCCATATAACTCCCGCCATACTGTTGGCCGTTCACGGTCTCAGGAGAGATCGCCCTGCCAACATCATTGACATTGACAACCTTTGTGACGATCACCTTTCCCGTCTCAGGATCCACTTCAACCTCACAAAAATGTGCCTGGCGACATAGGCGGTGGCGCCCGGGCTCTGTCCCGAATCTCCCTTGGCGATGATATGCAGAGACATATATAGGATCATGGGTCGTGTTCTGTATGGCGCCATATTCGTTGGGAAAAACCACACTTCCTGAAACATCTTTGACCACATCGACAACGGGTTTCCTTACGGAAGGATTCTTCTTCACGAAGATTACGCTCTCCTTCACATCCAACTCATCAGGCCTTAGGCCTCGAAAGGATGGCGGAACCTCTCGTTCAATCAGATGTACGGTACTCGTGGCCAACTCCAAGAGTTTTTGTTTTGCCTTCTTGGCCACCTTTTTCATGACATATCCGTTGGTGGTCAAGTTGCATGAGCCGTCAGGTGTCATCAGCGGTAAGTAGGTATCATCCTGTTGCCTGAAAAATACGTCTTCATAACGCATTCCCATTTCTTCGGCCACGATCTGACAGTAGGTACTCTCTGCGTTCACCCCCACATCCGCACGCAACGCAATGATGTTCACCGACCCATCTAGCTGAATCATCAATGCTGCGGCACCGGCACCCCGGTTGTCATCCCACTCGTGAGTCCAGACAAATCCAAGCCCGTGCATCCGACCGTTCGGCAGTTTCCTGGCCCCCGGTTGATGCCATTTCTGTTCCCATCCGATGGCCTTTTTTCCTGCATCTATGCATTCCTTCAGGCTATTTCTAACGGGAAATCCATGCCTTTCCTTAAATTGATCCAGGTATTGTGTCCCTCTCCCTTCCGCACCGTCATTCTTTAGGGCCAGCTCTGTCGGGTCCATATGGAGTTCGGCGGCCACGTGATTAAACACATGGGTCATGGCAAATGCCGGCGGCAGCTGCTCGCATCGGATGGCATGCACGGGTCCTTTGTTGACCTGTGCTGTCACCGTCTTTGACTTGATATGGGGAATCCTTGTGTTTTCCAGAAAATGCATGCCCGCTTCAAAGGAAAGGTTAACGTACTGGCTACTGATCTCTACGGCCTTTATGGTGCCATCCTCCTTGATCCCAACCTTGAAATCGCTTTTCATGGCATCCATCGAGCCGAAGTAAAAGTCATCCCTTCTATCAAAAATCCACTTGACTGGCCTTCCGGTTCGTTTGGCCAAAAGGGCACTAACATATTGAGGGACCATGCCATATTCAATCCAGTTCCAGCCACCGAACATGCCGCCGTTATACAGGGAGTGGATCTTCACGTTGCTCATAGGGATTCCAAACCAAAGATGCATCATCCATTTATGCTCATAGGGATGCTGGTGATGGACCCAAAGCTCGGCAACTTCGCCTTCCCATCTTGTGATTCCACTTAACAGTTCAGCGTCGGCGCAGCCGTGATAATCTCGTTTGGCGCTAAATTCAATAACGCGATCTGCTTCCTGGAACCCTTTCTTGACGTCACCAAATGTAAAGACCTCTGAAGGTTGGAAATAGAGTGTCTTCCGGTTCCCCTCTGGCATGACCTCAGGCATGGCCAAAGCCGCGCCCGGTTCCACGGCCTTATCCGCTTCCAGCACGAAGGGACGTTCTTCCCATACCACATGGATAAGTCGGATGGCCTCATTTGCGATATCTTCCGTATCCGCAGCCACCACCGCCCCGACCTGCTGCCCCTGAAAATAGGCGAAATCGGACAGGACCAGCTCTTCTGATCCGTGGACAGTGACGATCCGCTTTCCACATATCTCGGGATCATCGAACGTGAGTATGGCCCTTACGCCTAGAAGCGACTGAGCATTAGCCGTATCCATCGCCTTGATTTTGGCATTGGCGTATGGTGACGTCAGCCATCTAGCGAAAAGCATTCCCGGAAGTCGTACGTCTCTCGTATAGGTCGCCTTCCCACTTGCCTTTCGAAAACCGTCAATCCTCCTGATGCCTTCTTTGCCCAATAATGTGGGGGATTCAGGTATGAATCTATCCCGCTCCATTGGGTTATTCGGCATTTCGTCTATTTTTCTACCCATTTTATGAACCCTTCCGCAAACGTTCCAGTTCTTCGGCTGCCTCCATGATGGCCTTTGGATGTTGTGGATAGGTCCCGCAACGACACAGATTCCCTGACAAGGCTAGCTTGGCTTCCTCCTGCGTGGGATTCGGGTTCTTGTCCAGCAAGGCCTTGGCGGTCACCACAAACCCGGGTGTACAATACCCACACTGCATGCAATGATGCTTAACATAAGCCTCGACGAGAGGATGCCCGCTGTCAGCAATGCCCTCAACCGTCTCTATTCTGACCCCATCACACTCGATGGCCAGGGTCATACAAGACAGGATGGGCCTCCCATCCATAATGACCGTGCAGGCACCGCACGCACCACGATCGCAGAAAAGCTTTACACCAGTTAAGCCCAGCTTGTCGTGAATGAGATCGTAAAGGGTCCATTCTGCTTCAACCTTGAGTTCGTATATCTGATCGTTGATTGTCAAACGGATGATTCCCTCAGGCCGTGGAAGAGGCTCGGTGCCATGCCTGAATATGACATGCTCTCTTAATTCCTTGTGGGAACCGGCTCTTTCCAAACAGTAAGGACACACATAGATGTTTTCGCTCACTTCTTTTGACCTCCTTCACCCACCATGAAACCAACGCAGACGGTTCACTTGAAAACGAAGGGTTGGATTTGTCTATATGGCAATTCCTCTCATGCTTCTTAGAAGGACCGACTGGCTGATTCGGTTTTCATAATCCTTTCTGAAATATTTCAGGGTGTCCAGCACAGGGATGGGCGCCGTCTGCCCAAGACCGCAAAGGGAGGCATCCTTCATCGCAGCGGAGAGTTCCTCCAGCGCAGGGATGTCTCCTTCCATGCCCTCCCCCTGAACAAGTCTTCCCAGCATCTCCTTCATGGCCTCGGTCCCTTCCCGGCACGGCGTGCACTTGCCGCAGGACTCTTCATTGAGAAACTCCACCGTTCGGTACACGAAATCCAGCACATCCCGGCCTTTATCAAACACCATCACCGCCCCGGAACCCAGGACCGTCTCATAGGAAAGGGGCGTGTCCAGCCTTTCCCCCGGGATGATGGCCCCCGTTGAGCCCCCCACCTGAACCCACTTTACATTCCTGCCACCAGCCAGTTCCAGCACTTCCTTGAGTTCAGAGCCAAGTTCCAGTTCGTACACCCCAGGCCTTTCCACGTCTCCACTCACACAGAACACCTTGGTCCCCTTGCTCTCCTCCGTCCCGAGCTTCTGGTACCAGGAAGAACCGTTCAAAAGGATTTGGGGAACGTTTGCCAGGGTCTCCACATTGTTGATGATGGTGGGCTTTTCAAAAAGCCCGCTTGTGGGCGGGAACGGTGGCCGGAAACGGGCTTCGCCCCTTTTCCCTTCCAGGGAGTTCATCAGGGCCGATTCCTCACCACAGATATAGGCACCCCCTCCCTCACAGACGGTGATCTCAAGCCCATCCAGGTACCCCTTGTCCTCGGCCTGGGTGATCGCCTTTTTCAAATCCTCAAGCAGATAGCGGTATTCGGCTCGAAGATAGATATACCCTCTTTTGGCCCCGATGGCATAACCCGCAATGGCCATCCCTTCCAGCAGGCTGAAGGGATCATACTGGAGAATATAGCGGTCCTTGAAGGTCCCCACCTCTCCCTCATCCGCGTTACAAATCAGCACCTTCTCTTCCCCGGGGGCCTTTCGCGCCAGTTCCCACTTGACCCCGGAGGGAAATCCCGCTCCACCACGGCCCCGAAGCCCCGAGACCTTCACCTCCTGGATCACCGCCTCAGGCCTCATGGCCCGCGCCTTTTCCAGGCCCTTGTACCCATCCTGCTCAAGATAAGCGGCCAGTTCACCAGGGTCTATCACCCCACAGTTTCTTAATAAGATTCTTTTCTCGGGCACGGCTATCCCTCCGAATTATCAGTCAAATGACCTCAGTGTCTCTGATATCTTCTCTGACGTCAGATTCCCATATACCTGTTCATCCACCAGGATGGCCGGGGCCTGTTCACAGGCACCGATACAGTTGGTCACCTCAAGGCTGAAACGCCCATCAGCAGTGGTCTCTCCAGGGCCGATGCCCAATTCCTCTTGAAGGTTTCCAAGGATCACCTCCGCCATTTTCAGGCAACAGGGAACGCTCTTGCACACCCGGATCACATGTCTTCCCAGGGGTTTTGTGCTCAGGAATGCATAAAAGGTGGTGACCCCGTAGACATCCCCCAACGTCATCCCTAGCCCCCTGGCCATCTCAACCATGGCCTCTTCTGATACATACCCCCTCTTTTCCTGCTCTCCTTTGATCATCCCCAGCAGTTGTTCCCTTTCCATATCAGCAAACCCCCTTATTCGGTTTGGTCAGTGCACTGGTGGGGCAGTAGTCGATGCAGATGCCGCAGTCCCGGCACACCTCCTTGTTGAGAGGAACATCGCAATCCACCACCACCTTGCTTTGGAACCCCCGATAGGCCACGCTGAAGACGTTTTTCTTGGCGATCTCCGCGCAGGCCCGCACACACCGTCTGCAAAGGATGCACCTCCCCATGTCTCGCTTCACATAGGAGCTCACGGTCTCAACCTCATAGGACCGGCGTTTTTTCACTCGAAACCGGGGAGGCCCCACCTCAAGCTCAGCGGCCAGACAGTGCAGCTCGCATTCCCTTGCGCATTCATCGGTCACGCAGGGTCCCGTGTGACCGGCGAGCAACAGTTCCACCACCGCTTTTCGAGCGGCCAGCACCCTCGGGGAACGGGTTTGAATCACCATGCCCTCGGAGATCGGCGTGTGGCAGGAGGCAATCAGCCTTGGCGCCCCTTCCACCTCCACCACGCAGATTCGGCAGTTACCGTCCGGGGTCAGATCCGGCCTGTGACACAACGTGGGAATGTTAATGCCTGCTTCCTCGGCAGCCCCGAGGATAGTCATGCCTTCTTGAGCCTCTATTTGCCTTCCGTCTATCACTATTTCCATATGGGCCGTCCTTGTTTAATCTAAGAGATAGTCTGAATGTCAACGGGTCCCGGGGCACAGAGACTTAAGCGTCTGGCAGTGCCCGAACCTCGAACGTCTCGGACAAGGGGGTTGACTCTGGGCTGTCAAATATTGCGGGTGGCCATACTATCGAATCTTCAGCAATACCTTGACATTTTCTTCTTTGTCGTTGAGCAGTTTTTCAAATCCCAGTTCTGCGGCGTCTTTTAGTGGAATCTTCGAAGTAACAAGGCCTTTTGGATCGATCCTTTTCTCAGCCAGCAAGGCAATGACCGCCGTTGCCTCATCTACATATATTGGGCTTCCAACAACGGTTATCTGCCTAAACACTATGCTGGCAAAATGAAAATTGCTGGGTTGAGCAAAAACCCCGACAATCACCGCGACACCGTTACCTCGCAGCAGGCTTACGGCAAGCTGGGGTGTATCCGGATGTCCAACGCATTCCATGGCTACGTCAACGCCCAATCCTTCATTCATCGCGATCATTTCACTTGCAGGGTCATTGATGCCCACATATAGTACCCCGTTGGCGCCAAGAAGTAAGGCCTTTTCTCCTCTCCCTTTGTGCTTGGCCACAACATAAACCGCGCGCGCTCCCGCAGCCTTTGCAGCGAGTACTGCACAGAGGCCGATGGCTCCCTCACCCACTACAGCCACTGTTTTGCCGGGTCCTACGCCGCCAAGGCGAACCGCATGGACAGCCACTGACAAGGGTTCCACCAAAACCCCATCTTCGTCACTGACCGAATCGGGCAACCCATAGAATGTGTTGCTGGGTGCCACCATGTACTCGGCCATACACCCTGCTTCACTCAGGCCTGTAAAGGCCGTGTTTTGGCAAAGATTGTACATTCCAGTCTTGCAATATGGGCAGTTACCGCAATACCAATTGCACAAGCCAGTTACCCGATCTCCAATAGTGAACCCAGAGGCCCCTTCGCCTAATTCAACCACTGTACCGACAAACTCATGCCCCAGGATTACAGGACCAGTGTCAGGGGGGATCATAACGGGCCCTTCCGAATATTCCTTAAGGTCTGTTCCGCAGATCCCTGCGAGACGGACTTCTACCTTTAACTGACCTGGGCCCGGGGTCGGTTCGGGAACTTCTTCATATCTCAGATCCTTTCTTGCATGCCACCTCAAAGCTTTCATCTTTTAACCCCCTACGTATGCATTCTTTTTTTGCTATAAACACACAACTTCGTAACGGCCATAGGTCGTGTCTGACCCAAAACCCTGTTCAGGCACGATTTTGGATTGCGGCTCTTGAATAAGAACTCGGATTTATTAAATCAACTTAAATTGATTAAAAGAGGATGTCCCTATGAAGAAACCCCTCCCCTGCCTGTGTCCCGATTACATCGGGATATTTATAAGGTAAGGGGGCGTGCCACTGGCTGTAAAGAATTTGGGTTATGTCCTTTGGAGAAAAGAGCCTCGCGGTCATCTACCTCTGTTTCAAAGCGCCAAAGTGTTACGAAACTTCTAGTGCTCATAAGGGTATTAATGGATGGACACAGGTGGTATGAAAGGATCATCCGACAACCACACAAATAAGTCAATATTCAATATTTGCCTACATTTTGCCTATATTGTATAGGCAGCAGTTATGAGATAAGCGATCCGAGGTAGGTTCTCAAATTGACGTTTCGATTGATAAGGCCTAGCTTTCTCCTGATGTTATTCCTGAAATTGTACACCGTACTTGACGAGAGATTTAAAAGAAGCGCAATCTCTTTTGTGTCTTTTCCCTGTCGTATCAGGTCGGCTACTTTGATCTCTGCTGGTGTCAAATCAATGTATTTCGTGGAGATCGTATTGGAGATCGGTGTAACCAATTCCATGAGGTTTTTACGCGCGATGTCCAAGTATGTCCTGCTGTCGTTTTTTGTGATCGATCTTTCCAGGTCGTCAAGATAGGGGTTAACAAATCTCCTTAAATTTATGGCCATATTCTCTTCAATCGCCTTCTTTTCAAGCTCTCTTTGATCCAGCATCGCTTTTAACGCCTGGTTGATATTCTCAAGGGACCGGCTTTTTTCTTCCAGCTCCTTTTCTCTCAATGCAAGGGCCTTTTCCACCCGGTCGCGCTCTTTCTGCACCTGGATGTTGTTGATCGCAAGGGCGATATCGTTGGCCAGTCCGCTGAGTAGTGACAGCTCTTCATTGTCCAGAGGGAACCTTTCGGATAGCTCAGCTACCAAGGCCCCGTAAGTCTTTTCTCCATGCTGCAATCTCACGGCAAATGCTCTCGTACGGGAAGCATTGCTGCATAATGGACAACCGCCGCATATTTCATAGCGGTTTTCGATGACCAAGGCGTCCGGTTGACTCACTGCGTTTTGAAAACATATCGGGGGGTCTTGATGGGCCAGTCTATTGAGCAGCAGCTTAAATCTTTCTCCCATGCCAGCTTGCTTGCCAGTCACAAGCCTCCGATGATCATCAAAAAGAGCAATCCAAGCAGTCTCGAATGCCTCTGACTCAATCAATTTTCCGCAGGTGCCATTCAAGAGCTTCTCTTGGTCCTTTTCATGGGCTATGAGTTGGCTGATGTTTAGCATAGATCGCAGTGCCGAGTTGAGGCGTTCCTTTTTTTGTTGAGCTTCAATTCTCTTAGAGATTTCATTCTTCAGATTTCTTTGCTCGAACCCCATTTGTCCAACCACCTCGGCAAAAAGGGTAAAATACTTAAGGATCGGTTTCATCCTTTGCTCCGGGATGATGGGTGTCCTGGCGAGCGCCTCCATATAAGCCTCCTTGTCAAAGTCGTATTTCCTAGCTTGCTTCTCAAAATTCTCCTTTTCCTTTTCACCCGGTTTGCGCAAAAGAAACTGACCTGTAAAGCAGTTCGCCATGTGCCGGCCGTCTACGATGATTGGGGCTGCGGCATCGATCAAGCCGTGAGGGCATTGATAGATCATATATCCCTTTTTCTTCATGAGGGCGATTCGAACACGGGTGTCGCTTGCGACACAGACCTTTCTACTTTCTGGATTCTTTCTGTGAAAATGAGCGCAAATATCCTGCCATCCCGAACCAGACAAAATCTCTCCTTCAGGGGTTATTATTGCGGTAGAGATGCCGGTTGCTTCGTAAAAAGCATCCGTAAGCTGATGAATTTTTTGAATGTCAACCAGCTCTGAGAATTTGTATTCCATCTCTTAGCTTACAGGCTTTCTGCGTCTGCAGATTCTTTCTCCATTGGCCGATCCGGCCATGGTTTTTGGGGATAAGGACTCCCTTTTTTGTGTGGGAAGTATAGGCAAATTGGGGTTTTGTGTCAAGAGAGAGTGCGTCGAAACATATGGTGTCTCGGGTTGTGGGATAGACTATATAAACCAGTCCATTGAATCCCAAGGCCTTTTTGAAAAATCACGGCTTAACGTGTAAATAAAACTCTTTTCCGACAAAATCTTGTGGCCACCTCCTGCGGCCACTAAGGATCTGTAGGTATTTTACAACGCCATCGGATGCAATATGATATGGCAAGGGGTCGGGATAGAATTACGGCACCCGCAGGCTACAGTTTACATGTAGGACTAGGCCCATATTTAATGGCTATAGTTATTCCAGCTCTGTGTGACGTCACAGGTTCGGCACACTAAACCACCCTGGTAATGCAACTTCAACCAGGAATTTTATGTATCTTTTCAATAATTAGCGGTAAACATGCCTATTGTCAGAAGGTCTGGATCCCGGCTTTCGCCGGAATGACGTGAACTTAGCCTCTCTTGTCATTCCTACGAAAGCCGGAATCCAGGTGTCCTCCCCCTAATTATTGAGATGTTACAATTTTATTTCGGGGCTGCAGTCATTTGAGGCTCAGAGTCTTCAGGGCGGCCGGGCCAGGCCCGTGCGGTGAATTGAGCGCGACGAATTTTCTGCACCTAGGTCCCCTCCCCCGTATATTGGCAATACATAGAAAATTTTCCTCCTATCCTGACTGTTATCCCAAAATATAATGGAGTCGTTATCATGATGTTTTTAGATCCTCAAAAACCAATAGCAACCTGTGAATCAGGTTCTTGTGACGATTGCGCCATCAATAGTCATCTTCATTGTCATTTCAGTTTAAAAGATTGGATACATTTCCTTTTCATTGCATTTCCTCCTTTTCTGCTTGGCGGTGCTGGAATCTATTGTGTGAACGGCTGGTTACTGATACCTTGGATAATCTTCTTGGTTGCTTTTTTCGGATTTATTGAGATTCGTGTTATGTGTTCCCACTGCCCTCATTATGCCGAGTCTTTAACATCATTAAGATGTTGGGCAAATTATGGATCTCCCAAATTATGGAAATATAGGCCCGGCCCAATGACGATTATTGAAAAAACAATCTTTTTCGCCGGTTTTGCTATAGTTTGGGGTTATCCTTTACCATTGTTAATCCTTGCGAAACAGCTATTTCTGTTGGTCGTTTATTCAATGACAACCAGCGGCTTTTTTATGGCCGTGATAAAGTTCATGTGTTCACAATGTATGAATTTTGCCTGTCCATTAAATCGTGTTGATGAAAAAGTACGTGGTCAATTTTTTAACAAAAATCCAATTGTTGCAGAAGCCTGGGGAAAGTGTGGAAATAGAGCATCTAATTGACTCTTCACCATTGAGGATAACAACGGGCTGGACGAGGATGCGCCGGAAAAGCCCCCGCGCACCTGTCGGCCTGGACGTTCTGTGCTTCATCAAAAGGAGGAACTATGCGGTTTGCTCACACAAATATAGCCGCCAAAAATTGGAAATTGTTGTCGGAGTTTTATATCAACGTATTTGATTGTAAGGTTAAACCTCCAGAACGAAAACTATCTGGATCATGGTTGGATCATGCGACTGGCTTACAAAATGCAATCCTGGAAGGTGTACATTTACTACTTCCCGGCCATGGTGGCAATGGACCTACACTTGAAATATTTTCATACCAAGACATGCATGATTGCGAACCTATAATGGTCAACTACGTTGGACTTACTCATATTGCATTTGAAGTACATGATGTTGATCAGACATTAGATAAAGCTATAAAGAATGGGGGGCAATTATTGGGCAAAGTTACTGAAAAAACGATTGATGGGGTTGGTGAGCGGTTCTTCATTTTTTATTGACACCAGGCAGTGAGAGATTTATAATACAATGCATTAATTGCTTCTTAAACACCTTTTACTCAAGGCGTTGTAGCTTTTATTCCGAGAAAAAGCCAAATCCACTGTCAGGTGGAGACGGAAAGCCACGGGTCTCGAATTAAGAGACAGCCGGGTTGCCTACGAGATGAAAGCTTTTTTTTGCCATCTACCTTTCTATCCAATCTTTGATACCACATCAAAGCTTTACATTTGTTCCATTCGGTCCCCTTCCCGCATCCTAAGTAATTTGATTCTTCAGTTCCTCCACATAGGAGCTCTCCGAAAAACACTTTTAAAAGGCTTTCGAGGATTCTAAGTCCTTGAAAGCCTTATCGGCCTATCATCCAAGGGATGTGCCGTTTTTGGAAATTTTTGCAGCCTCGATGGGCCTGGCCAGTCAAGAATCAACATTAAAGCCTCCCGCAGCAAGCTGGAGGAAAATTGCCAAAATCCAAGGAGTTTTCGCTTTTTAGATGACTCGCTCTCTACCCCCGTAGCCTCCGCCTCCGGATCAAAGAGAAAGCATCGGGGAATGCGCCGGGTCCATGTTTTCAAACAAAAGGAGGTACCCGTGAAACGAGATCATTTGGTATTGCTGCCATGCATTTTCGGGGTGTTGTTTTTGTATAGATGTGGTGGTGAGCCACCTCAACCCTTACCTATAGATGTGAGCATTGAAGGTGACTTGGTGGTTGCCGAGGATTTTTACCTAAGGAACAAGCCTGAGCCTGTCAATGTAGATTACAGTGTGATGGTAATGAGTCAAAATCAAAGTGGATGTGAAATGACAATTGATATCAGACTTGATCTCTTTCGTTTCGATGCAATAACTCAAGAATTCGTCTTTGAGAAAACCTTGGATGAAGCCACTGACGTAGCTGTAGCCTGTGACACCCTTTATGAAGGGTCAACGAGCTGGTCCTATGATCAGAAGGCATCTGCAACCACCTATAAGATTATACTTGAAACAACAATGGATGGTAACGCATATTCTGTGGCTAGCGACCTATTCGTGATTTGGAAGTCTTCGGGAGCTCCAAAAGGGCATGCCAAGAGGGATTTCAAAAAGATAGAACAAGCAGAAAAACTGATTACCAGACTTGAAGCCTATCATGCCGTCTATGAAGCAATGAAGGCTAAGGGACTCATAATAGGAGACGAACTGGTGGATATTCATGATCAGATCGTGACCGTTGGCGAAGCAGTCGCCATGGCCGACGCCCATATGCAACAAGCCAGTAAAGAGAATGATCAGGCCAATGCCTATTTTGTTGGGGAATCTGGCGAACTCCCGGACTATGAAACATCCTTCATAAAAGCAAAGGCAGCAGCCCGAGAGGCACATCGTGCCCTGAATATTTACCACGCATTGCTCGCTCAAGCGACTCATGACCCAGAATAGGAAAATAAGGAAATCAGCATTTGATATTGGACAATTCGGTTAACCAGCGGACGCAGTCCGTGGTGGAGACAGGCTCACTGTCTCCACCACGGACAGCAATGCCTTGGACCCACCTGGGGAGCGAGGCACGTCCTTCAATTTTTCAATGTGTTATTTCTTGCCAGAAAAAAGGCCGAGATACTCGCCATACCCTTTCCTTACCAGGTCCTCCTTTGAAATAAACCGAAGAGCGGCTGAATTGATACAGTGCCTTAGACCCGTTGGCGGCGGTCCATCAGTGAACACATGTCCAAGATGGGAGTCGCCTTTCTTGCTCCGGACCTCTGTCCGAACCATAAAGAAGCTTTGGTCTTCTTTCTCCATGATGTTCTCGGGCACCAAAGGCTTAGTAAAACTGGGCCATCCCGTCCCAGAATCGAATTTATCCAGCGAGCTATACAGGGGCTCCCCAGAGACGATGTCCACATAGATTCCTTCCTTTTTGTTGTCCCAGTATTCATTTTTGAATGGCGGTTCTGTACCGTCACGCTGGGTCACCTTGTACTGCAAAGGCGTCAGTATTTTGCGTAACACCTCATCACTGGGCTTAATAAACGTGGAATTATCCGATCGGTTGACGACTGTCGCTTTTTTATTGCCCCAGGCCTCTCTTAAAAATTGGTCGCGGCCCGAATTCCAGCGGTAGTATTTGTATCGAAGGGCATGTGTCTTGTAATAGTCCTGATGATAGTCCCCTGCCCTGTAAAACCGTATGAAATTAATAACTTCCGTCACAATTGGCTTGTCAAACCGCCTGGATTTTTCCAGCTCCATTTTAGATTCCTCTGCCAGGCGTTTCTGTTCTTCATTATGGTAAAAAATGGCGGTTCGATATTGTGGCCCCCGATCCACGAACTGACCACCTGGATCGGTCGGGTCCACATGCCGCCAGAAGACGTCCAGCAGTTCTTTATAGGATATCTTTTCTGGATCATAACGTACTTGCACCGCTTCAACGTGGCCTGTTCCTCCGGCTGATACCTCTTTATACGTAGGGTTATCCTTTTGCCCCCCTGTATAGCCAGATATCACTTCAACCACACCGCCAGCTTTTTCAAAATCAGCCTCCACACACCAAAAACATCCGCCTGCAAATGTAGCCGTCTCTAAATTAATCGAATTTTCCTTCATGGCCTTCCCTTTTCCTTTTCTTTCCATTGAGTTATTCTCGGGGTTATTAAATGCAACGGCAAATACGCCTACTGCCAATAGCATCAAGAAAACCAGAAATGATCTCATTTCAATCCCTCCTTTCAGAAAACCAATAAAATCTGTATCAATTTAGGGCTTGCGCAGAAATAACTTCGCAGAATTGGCGTCCAGATTTGGGTCAGAT
>CAZXCQ010000066.1:0-24529 GCA_964639275.1 uncultured Desulfobacteraceae bacterium
ACAAAAATGCAACCTTGAACCCCTGAACCTTTGAACCCGTGAACGGTTACAAAAATAGATTTAAGCCGTGCCGACACTTCGGCAGAATACCCTTGATTCCCCAATATCTTTGTGCGCGTAGGTCTATCATCAATCAAATTCATTGTCAATTAACAAGATCTGTTCTACAAACCCGGTTAAATCGTAACTTCTCAAAAACCGGGGATAAATCGATTGTGGTGTGGCATGTGGAAGAAAAAAAGACCCCCATGCCACACCTTCCCCCTGTTTTTTGAGATGTTACGTTAAATCCTGGACAAGTCTGTGAAGGGGGGCGTCAAATGGTCAGGACAGAAGCGGCCATGATTTACCTGGATCACAACGCTACCACGCCGGTGGCCCCGGAGGCCCTGGCGGCCATGAGGCCTTATCTTGAGGGGGAATTTGGCAATCCCTCCAGTCCTTATCTTCTTGGAAAGCGGGCCAAGGAGGGTATCGATCGGGCAAGAGAGGAGGTGGCCTCGCTTATCGGGTCGGAGCCCCGAGAAGTGATCTTTACCTCCGGGGGAAGCGAATCCAACAACATGGTCTTGAAAGGTCTCATCGATCTCAAGAATCCAGAGAGATATCATATTATTATATCATCAGTGGAACACCCTGCCATCATCAAACCGGCGCAATTTCTGATGGAACTGGGTGTGAGGGTCACCATTCTCCCCGTGGATCATTTTGGCCGGGTTGACCCTGACGATGTCAAACGGGCGATCTTACCCGAGACCATATTGATCAGCATCATGCTGGCCAACAACGAGACGGGCACACTCCAGCCGGTAGAAGAGATTTCCAGGATAGCAAAGGAATTCGGCGTTGTGGTTCACACAGACGCGGCCCAGGCCGTGGGAAAGATAGGAGTGGATGTGAGGGAGCTTGGGGTGGATTTTTTGACCGTTGCCGGTCACAAACTCTATGCACCCAAGGGGATTGGCGCCCTCTATATTCGAAACGGACAGGAGATTACCCCCCTCATTCATGGAGCTACTCAGGAGGGCGGGCTGCGCGCCGGGACAGAGAACGTTATCCTGGCGGCGGGTCTGGGGGCGGCCTCGCGGGTCGCAAAAGAGCGGCTCAGGGATGATCAGCGAAATATGGAGACCCTGAGAAATCGCTTACAGGATCGGCTCTTTGATGGGGTTGACGGGCTTGTGCTAAATGGTCATCCGAAAAGACGCCTCCCCAACACCCTAAACGTCTCGGTGCCGGGTATTGCGGGGGCGCAGATCCTTGAAGGCCTGCCCAGGATCATGGCCTCGACAGGGGCGGCCTGTCACGAAAAGGATGTCAAACTTTCCCATGTCCTCTGGGCCATGGACGTTCCACCCGAGATCGGCATGGGGACACTCAGGCTGACAGTGGGAAGGAGCAATACCATGGCCCAGATAGAAGAGGCAGCAGGACTGATTATTGATCGAATAAAGGCAATAAGAGATGAAAAGTGATCTGGTGTCGGGATAGACTAAAGGATCTGTTTAAATTTTTCCTTTACCGCCCCGCAGACAGGACACTTCTCGGGTGGGCTATCCTCACTGACATAACCACAGGTCTGGCACACGTAGTATCCTGTCTCGCGGTCTGACAGCATGTTGTTCATGGCCCTCTTGTAAAGCCCTGCATGCCTGTCTTCCACATCGCGGGATTGAGAAAAGGCCCTCTCGGCGGCACTGACCCCTTCGTCTGACGCCTCCCGTATCAATCTGGGGTATTCCTCCACATTGGCCTTGATCTCATTCTGGAAGGCCGTTTCAAGATTTTCCTCGGTGGAGCCGATCTTTCCCCGCATCAACATAAGGTATTTCCGGGCATGGACGGATTCGGCATCTGCCACGGCCCGAAAGAGACGGGCTATCTGGGGATAGCCGTCACGTTCGGCCTTTTGGGCAAAGGCGGTGTTTCGGGCCGAGGCCTTTGACTCGGCTGCAAAGGCATAGGCCAGATTCTTTTCGGTCTTTTCTGACATTGTAGTACCCTCCTCTCCGATCACTCTGATAATGCCGGCCAGACCCCTTTAGACCAAGAAGGGTTCCCATTGTCTGGCCGTCTTTTTGATATAGCCGGGCGGGAGATCTTCTACAATTCGATTGTGACCCGGCAGCAAGATGTCCACCTCCAGACCCGATAAGGTGATCAGCGAGTCTCGGTGTTGAGGTCCACTGGCGCCATGGAGGTCAAAGCGTCCAATGGCATAGTCTGCATAAACCACATCGCCGGGTATAAGGATTCTCCCCTCTCGATTATAGAGCCCTATACTCCCGGGAGAGTGACCGGGGATATGGAGTACCTCCCATGCCATCCCACCCATTTCCAGGTCTTCTCCCCCCTCCAGTTTTCTATCCACCCGAAAAGAGAAGGCGTCCGGCTTGAGCCCGTACTGGGCCTGGCACATGGCCTTGAACATCTCCATGCCATAGACGCACCTGTCGTCGCCCCGTTCCAGGGCTTCGGCCTCCTTTGTGTGCACCCATAGTTCGGCATGTGGGATTTCTTTCTGGATCTCGGAAAGGCAGCCGATGTGATCCAGGTGGGTATGGGTCAGGATCACCCGTTTGACATGGGAGAGGTCGATCCCCAGCCTCTGAATTGACTGGACCTTGTATGTCCCCTTTCCCATGAGCCCGGCATCTACAAGGCTGAGGTCACCGGTGGACGGTTGGCCCAGTAAATAGACATGGGAATCGGGTATCATCTCATCCAGACCCTGGATAAAAAAGACGCCTTCTGCAACCTGTTTCATTGTTTTTTCCTTCATAGATCGGTATCAATTTAGCGTAAGCGTTCACAGGTTCAGGGTTCGGCGTTCAGGGTTAGGGACAAGGAAAAATCGAAGGCCCCAAGTCCTCGTAAAAATGCTCGTTTTGCCAGATCATTACCAAGCAGCATATTCCAGATTTCCGGGGATCTGGAAGCGGCCGGTTTTGTAGCGCCAACCGCTTACAAAATGGCGCATGGGTGGCGACAATGCAACCTCTGAACCTTTGAACCCGTGAACGGTTACAATTCAGCTTTCTTCAAAATTAGAACTGAGACAGGGGAATGGAGCCCCCATTCCCCGGGTTTTAAACGACTAAAGTGTTACGCAGATCCTAAGTTACCGGTCAGGGCTGGCGTTTAGACATGGAGATCTTTCCAAAACCTGCCATGGTGCTCAACGACCCTCCTGACCACATTGTCCAGCCTGTTTTTGTCTGCCCTGGCCGCGATTTCCTCAACCGGAGTCCTGGATACCCCGGCCAATTCTTTCAGGACCGCTCTGACCGAATCCCTGAGACCCGCCAGTTCGTAGCCTCCTTCAAGGGTGACAACCACCTTGCCCTTACAACATTGGTCGGCAATCTCCATAATGGAACGCATCAGTCCGGCAAAACCAGTGGGGGACACGCGCATGCCACCCAGAGGATCCCCCTCATAGATATCAAACCCGGCAGATACCAGCACGAGATCTGGATCAAACCCGGTGGCAATAGGCCTCAGAGTCTTCTCAAAAATTGCCATGTATTCACCGTCGCCGTGTCCGATGGAAAGCGGAACATTCACAGTAAATCCCTCGCCGCGTCCCCTTCCAATCTCCTGGAATGCGCCGCTGCCCGGATAGTATGGGTACTGGTGGGTCGAAAAGTAGAGGATTGAGGGGTCTTCCTCAAAGGAATGCTGAGTGCCATTGCCGTGGTGCAGGTCCCAGTCGATCACAAGGACTCGTTTAAGGCCGTGGCGTTGCTGGGCGTACCTGGCACCGACCGCCACATTGTTGAACAGGCAAAAACCCATGGCCCGGCCCTGTTCTGCGTGGTGCCCCGGGGGCCTGACCAGTGCAAAGGCGTTGTCCAGATCTCCGTTGATCACCATTGAGATCGCCTCGCACAGGCCTCCCACTGCCAGGAGCGCGGCCTCATAGGAACCTGGAGAGGTGGCGGTGTCGGGATCCAGGGAGACATGATCCCTTCCCTCTGTCCCGGCAACCATATCCACATAGTCGGGGAAATGGACCCAGCAAAGCTCGTCCTTTTCAGCGCGCCTGACCGGGATCTCTTGAAACAGACCGGCCATGTCCGGCTCTTCCAGCATGGCATAGATCACTTCCAATCTCTTGTGGCTTTCGGGGTGAAAGCGACCCGGCCGGTGATTCATAAATCTCACGTCCTTGACAATTCCTGTTCTGGCCATTTTTTCCCCCTTTCCTATATGACACCCTCTGCCTTTAGTTGCGAAAACTCCTCTTCTGTATACCCACCCAGCCCCAGGAGCACCTCTTCTGTGTGCTCTCCGAGATCCGGAGCCGCGCTGGTTGTTCGGGCCCAGCTCTCGCTGAAATGGATGGGATAACCCGGAATTTTCACTTTCCCGGCTGTTGGGTGGTCAAAGTCGATCAGATAGCCGTTTTCAGTGATCTGGGGGTCTTTGGCAAGGGCTGTCACCGAGTTGACCCCACAGCAAAAGAGGTCGTGTTTCGAAAATATCTCAAGCCATTCGTCGCGGGGACGGGTGGCAAAGAGGCCATCAAAGAGGGCCACCAGTTGTTGGGCGTTCTCCAGTCTCTTGTCGTCGGTATTGAAACGGGGGTCATCTTCGAGTTCAGGATGGCCCAGGGCCTCACACAGCGGCCCCCAGTGCCGCTCCGGAGGGGTGAGGGTCATCATCAGCCAATGTCCATCCCCGCATTGGTAGTAGTTTCTCATGGGGTGTTCGGTGGAACGGCGGTGGCGGGGGACCTCAAAGCCTCCCAGGTTGGCGATGAGGATATTGAAGTATAGCAAAAAGGTGGCAGAGCCGAGGATGGATACATGGACTTCCTGACCAATACCTTTCCGTTCCCTCATGTACAGGGCTGTTATGATCTCATGGCTGACCATAATGGCCGTGGCCTGATCGATGATCCCAAACTGACACACCATCGGCGGCGTATCAACCTCACCCATCGAATACATAAGCCCGGCCCTGGCCTGTCCCTGATAGTCAAACCCGCCTCGATTTCTGTCGGGGCCTTTTGGCCCAAAGGCAGAGACCGATGCATAGATCAACCTTGGGTTTAGGTTGCGCAGAACAGGATAGCCAATATTCATGGCCTCTACCGCTTCTTGCCGCACGTTGGTCATAAATACGTCCGAACGCCCTACAAGACGATGGACGATCTCTTGGCCTTTCTTGGTCTTTAGATTCACAGTAACACTCTTCTTGTTCCGATTGGCACCCTCACAGAAAAGGGTCCTCCCCCCAGGGATTTCAAGGGGAATTCTCCCGATTCTGTCCACCATCCTTATGGGGTCGCCTCTCCCTGGCTCCTCTATCTTTATTACTTCGGCCCCGAGATCCCCCAGAATTGCAAGACCTCCGGGCCCTGCATGGTATATCCCGCAGTCCAACACCCTGATACCTTCCAAAGGTCGCTCCATCTGGTTCTCCTCCAATTACTGGCCCGTTTGGATCCGGGCCCCATCACAACCCATTAACCCCCCGGGTTTTTGAGAAGTTACAGCAGTTTCTACATGTCTGGGTCGCTCATGTCCAGTCAAATGTTTTCCGCCCGGTGAAAAGGTCGAATGGGAAAAGGGGTTTGACCCTTTACACCCTGGTCTGTATCCCGCTAGAATAGAAATTTCCCCAGATAGACCTTTTCCACGAAACAAAGAGGGATTTACAAGGATGAGCTTTGCACATACTTGACACACTGCGTTTTTTTGGGGGATGGCTGTAACTAAATAAAATCCTTGAATATCGAATAACGAATAACGAACCGCAGAATTACGAATATCTTACTTCAATATTCGACATTCCTTGTTCGACATTCTTCGGTTTGAAAAAGTTTTTTAAGCCAAATATTTACAGCACCCCCTGTGTCAAGGGTGTGCTAAGCTCATCTTTGCAGGGAGGGGGACCCTCTGGATAGAGAACAAAAAACGGAGAACCGTCATGGGCACAATAGAACAATTACAAAGAACCCTATCCCGCATCGACGGGCGGGGATACAAGGCATACAAAGACCTGGAGGGTTTCTATGAGTCTGGCAGGTTTTGTATCTATGTCGATCATGTCCAGGGAGATCCCTTTGCCGCCCCCTCAAGGGTGAGGGTGCGCACGCCATCGAATGAGGCGGATTTCCCCCCCTTTCTCTTTGAGAACAAGGTGAGGCGGATCGCCCTTGAAGACCTTGTGGCACGTCAGATCCGAAAGGCCATGGGGATTATTTCAAAGAGGGCACAGGGGTCCGGGAAAAGCGGTGTCATGACCATCGACTCAGGGGGGCAGGAGGTCCTTGAACGAACCGCCTGCAGGGTTACGCCCCAATGGGTGGAGGCACGGATCTATCTTGGCTTGCCTGCTGCCGGCCGAAAAATCCTCGGGCGGCAGGCCGAGATTATGCTCTGTAAGCAGTTGCCAGAGATCATGGAAAAGGGTCTGCTGTGGCGTCACTATCCCCAGAAAGAGACCGAGGAATTTGTCCTGTGTGTGGAGAATCAGGAATACATCCGCGATCGCCTGGAAGAACTGGGGCTGGTCGCCTTTGTGGCGGATGGCTCGGTCCTCCCCCGTGAGAGCGGTAACAGCCAGAGACCCCTTGGCCGTGACAGGACCGTCTTGTTTAGAGCCCCTGTTTCATTACGCGTGGAGATAGAGGTTCCCAATCCTGTCCGGGGGGGTACGGGAAAAGGTATCAGCGGGATGGGGATCCCCAGGGGGATAACCCTGATTGTTGGTGGGGGGTACCACGGGAAGTCCACCCTGCTCCAGGCCCTGGAGAGGGGGGTCTATCCCCATATACCCGATGACGGGAGGGAATATGTGGTTACCTCCAGGGATACCGTAAAGATACGGGCAGAGGATGGTCGCGGGATAACGCGTGTGGATATAAGCCCCTTTATCACCAATCTTCCCCTGGGTCTGGACACGCATGGCTTCCACACGGACAATGCCAGCGGGAGCACGAGTCAGGCCGCGAATATCATTGAGGCCCTGGAGATGGGCGCACGGCTGCTTCTTCTGGATGAGGATACATCCGCGACCAACTTCATGGTCCGTGATGTGCGGATGCAGGAACTGGTCCAGAAGGAGTTTGAGCCGATTACCCCTTTTATAGAACGCGTCCATGAAATATACGATACATTCGGCGTATCAACAGTCCTGGTTATGGGAGGCTGTGGCGACTATTTCGATGTGGCGGATACGGTCATAATGATGAAAGAATACCTGCCCCATGAGGTGACAGCAAAGGCCCGACGGGTGGCCGCAGATCATGTCACTGGCCGTCGTAAGGAAACCGCCCCGTGCCCTGCGTGGCAGCTGACCCGGACCCCGCGCGCTGAGAGCTTTGACCCTTCAAGAGGGCGAAAGGGGGTAAAGATCGATGCCAAGGGTCTGGACCAGATCATGTTTGGCACCCATATGATCGATCTGAGGGGGGTGGAACAGCTTGTGGATATCAGTCAGACACGGGCTGTGGGTATGGCCATCTATCTTGCCGCCAAGCGTTTTGTGGATGGGAGGGTCTCCCTCAAAAGGGTCTTAGAGGAACTGGATCTCTATCTGGATGGAAAAGGGCTGGACCTTCTGGATCCGTTTTGTCGGTCCGGGAGGCACCCGGGGAGTTTTGCCCGCCCCCGCAAGTATGAAATCGGCGCAGCCATCAACAGAATGCGTTCAGTTCGATTTGTATAGGCGTATCCCCCTGGCCCCGGCAGTCTCTTTTCAGGAGACTATTTGGCCCCTTATCTGCTTTTCTCCCCTTTTGCGGTGGACGCAAGGAGAGCCAGGCCGAAACCCACGACCAAAAGGGTGATGGTGCCGATGACACCGATCATCCGGGTATGCCAGGCACACTCGATCCACTTCCAGCCCTCAGGGAGGTTTCGCGCGAATGTTGCCCAGGCAATACTCATTACGCTGGCGATGACCGCAACGATTGCCTGCCAGCGCCTTACCCACCGAAAAGACAGGCCCAGGAGAAATAGACCGATTACGCCGCCTCCGGCTATGCCTGCAAGCTGCCAACCCGTCTCAAGTGCGGTCTGGACCCGGGTCATTGCCAGACCGGTCGCGGTGCCCAGGATGCCCCAAATCACGGAATAGACCCTGAGCATCTTGATATTCTGTTTGTCAGGGGCGTCCTTGTTCACATACTTGTTGTAGAAATCGAGTAAGGTGAGGGTAGAGACGCAATTGAGGGATGAATCGATACTGCTCATGGCAGCGGCAAATATGGCCGCGACGAGCAACCCGCGGAGCCCGGCAGGGAAGTGGGTTGCGATAAAGAAGGGGAATATCTTGTCCCCCATGAGCTCTCCCTGGAGATGAGCCGGGAGCGCCTGGGGGTAAACCGTGTAATAGGCATAGAGGGCCGTGCCTATGAAAAGGAAGAGGGCAGATATGGGGATATAGGCGAGGGCTGCCATCCACACCGAGCGAGAAGCATCTTTGATAGAGGGTGTTGTCTGGTAGCGTTGCACATAGTTTTGGTCAACCCCGAAGTTTCTGAGGTTTTCCATTATACCATACAGGACCACAACCCAGGCGGTGGGTGCCACCAGGTCAAACCGCCAGCTTCCGAGGGAGAACTTATGATGTTCAGAGGCGATGGCAAATATCTGTCCCGGACCTTCGGGCATCCCCACGGACAGGATGATTATGGAGATAGCCGCACCCCCGAAGAGGATGATCACCTGGACCACATCTGTCCAGACCACCGCCTCGATACCCCCGAGCACCGTGTAGAATATTACCCCGACACCCGTTACAACTATGATCGTGGAATAAGACCACCCGGTAAGGTGGTGCAAGACCAGAGACACCAGAAACAATATCATACCGATTCGGGCCAGCGAGCCCAGCATAAAGCTGATACTGCCATAGATGCGAGCCCATCCCCCAAAACGCTGCTCCAGATATTCGTATGCAGATACCTTAACCCTTGTCCTGTAAAGGGGTACGAAGTAAAGTGTGGCCACAGCCGCGGCGATTGGGAGTGTCAGTGAGAATATGAATACATCCCAGTTAAAATTGTAGGCCTGGCCGGGATAGGCCAGAAAGGTGATGCTGCTGACAAAGGTGCCCAGGATGGAGAGTCCAACGGCCCAACCGGGGAGCCTCCCCAGGGCGACCATAAAACCCATTGAGGTATTGCTCCTCTTGCGAAAATAGGATCCAAAAAGTATAACAGCCAGGAAATAGGAGACCAGGATCAACTTGTCTGCGAGAAAAAGCCGGGTTTCCATATCAAACCTCAATTGGCTCAATCAGAGGCGGGAGTTGCAAATTACCCCCGGATGGGGTGTGGCACCAAAGGGCGAACCGGCGCCGAATCTAACCCATGCCCCCCTTTGAGTCAATGGGCAAGACCAAATGGCTTCTCAAAAAGTGGGCCCCATTTCACTTGTTTGTCAAAGCTGAACGGTAACATCTCAAAAAACAGGGGGGAAGGTGAGGCATGTGGAAGAAAAAAAGACCCCCATGCCACACCACAATCGATTTGTCCCCGAGTTTTTGAGAAGTTACGCTGAACGGTTACAGAAAGGGTAACATTTTAGCTGTTTGAAACCCGGGGTATGGGGATTCCGAACCCCCATACCCCTCTCCAAGTGCCAATTTTCAGAAAGCTAAATTGATACCAGAAAGGCAACTCTATGGGTAGATTCAAAAGGAAAGGCCGTCGAATTGCCTATTTTGTTTCCCCCCACGGTTTTGGCCACGCGGCCAGGGCCTCGGGGGTAATGGCCGCCTTGCACAGGATCGATCCATCGATCCAGTTTGAGATCTTTACAAAAGTGCCCCAATGGTTTTTTGAGGATTCCCTTGCCGGGCCTTTTGGTTACCACTCCCTGCTGACCGATATCGGACTTGTGCAAGAGGGCCCACTGCATGCGGATCTGGCAAAGACGGTCGAACAATTGAGCCACTTCCTGCCATTCAGTCGATCCCACATCAGGGAGCTGGCTCATGAGATAAGAAGATCCAGATGTCACCTTGTTGTCTGCGATATCTCCCCCATGGGAATAGCCGTTGCTCAAGAGACGGGGGTGCCTTCTATATTGGTTGAAAATTTTACCTGGGATTGGGTCTATCAGGAATACGTCGGCTCTGATGGGAGATTGGGGCGTCATATCGCCTATCTAAAGGCCCTTTTTGATAAATCGGATTATCATGTGCAAACAGAGCCTGTCTGCCGGCACAGCAAAAAGGCCAACCTTACAACCCTGCCTGTCAGCCGGGGCATCCGCTCTTCTCCTGAAGGGATTCGAAGACGATTGGGTGTACCTCCCGGCAGCAGGCTTGTGACCATTACCATGGGAGGCATACCGGAGCAGAATAATTTCTTGAAACAGCTGGCGGTTCATGAGGATATATGCCTTGTGATCCCCGGTGGGAGTCAGTCAAAGGAAATCCTTGACAACCTGATTCTCCTGCCGCACCAGTCGGGATTTTTCCATCCCGACCTGATAAATGCCAGTGATGCAGTGGTGGGCAAGGTGGGGTATAGCACCCTTGCCGAGGTCTATCATGGAGGTGTCCCCTTTGGTTACATCAAGAGGCCACACTTTCAGGAATCAGAGATCCTGGCCGCCTATATCCAGGATCACATGATCGGCATTGCCATTGACGAGAGGGAGTTTCAAGAAGGCACCTGGGTATCCCACCTTCCAGGGCTCCTTGCCTTTTCCCGAATACCGAGAAAAGGTCCGAACGGGGCTGAACAGATAGCCCATTTCCTATACGGGCTCTAGGGCTCCTGAATATCAGAGATTCCGAGGGCAGTCATGTGCCGCTTCCTGGGGAGGTTATTTGTGTCTTTTTGAGGCCTTTTTGTGGGGCTTAGTGCTTCGATTCGCAAATACCAAAACGTATTTTGATAACTATAACCTGTGCAGTTGCTCACTCAGCACTTAGTCCCGAGTGAATAAATACGTGATCGAATTTATGAATCGAGGGACTTAGGTTTGCAAATTTTGAAGGTGTATAGTATAAGAGATATCTGACTACAAATAGGTTGTAGAGATCCCAAGACGTTTGGTTAGTTGGAAGAATTTTGACTGTCCAGGTATTTTTTGAGACTGAGGAGAAGATATTATGGCGAAGATTCTGGTTGTGGATGATGAAGAACATATCCGCTACCTCTATTCAGAGGAGCTGAGCGAGGCAGGTTATGAGGTGATTACCGCGGATAGCGGGCATAAACTCCTGGAAAGGATAGAGGATGAGAAACCCGATCTGGTTCTCCTGGATATCAAGATGGTCGATTACAATGGCCTGGATCTGTTACAGGACATACGAAACAAATTCTACGACCTCCCCGTCGTGCTCTGCACGGCCTATGACACCTTCAAGGAGGATGTGAAATCCATTGCTGCGGATTTCTATGTCATCAAGTCCTTTGATCTGACTGAGCTCAAGAACAAGATAGACATGGCACTGAAGGCTGTGGGGCCGCCCGAGTAGATCACAGAAGGCCCGTCATCCTTCTCCTTGATCCGGCTCAGAAAGCGGGAACCGCCAGGAGTCCGGACAAATCCTTTTGGCAGGCCATGATCAACCCGAATTACTTATGGTACTTTTCATTGTTAATGATCGTAAAGGCCCTGAAGAGCTGTTCCAGGAGAAAGAGGCGGCTCATTTCGTGTGTCAGGGTGAATCGAGAGAGGGAGAGAATTTCATCGGCATTATTTAATATTTCTGATGACAGACCCAGCGGCCCCCCGACAACAAAGGCGAGCCGTTCATAGGTGACCGACAACCCCTGAATCCTTTCGGCAAACCCCTCTGAATTATAACCCCTCCCAGTTCTATCCAGGGCAATGACATAGTCCCGGGAAAGGAGCCTCCTGGATATGGACTTCCCCTCCATGGCGAGGACCCTGGAAGCAGGGCTGCCTTTTGTTATCTTTGCGGGTTTTACCTCCACCCACTCGATGTGGGCATATCTCTTGAGACGGTCTCGGTAGAATGATTCACCTGCCTTAAGAAAGGGTGAGCGGGTTCTGTCAACAACAATTACTCTGAGCTTAACCATCCTTACCCGTAAGGCCTGTTTGCGATGAGCTTCTTGGCGAGCGACCTTATCGCCAATGTGATTTGGGACTGAGAGAGACGGTAGTGAAAGGGAGATCTCCCAAAGGGGTCGGGGATATCGTCTGCGAACTGGCCACCTGATATATATTTGCTGAGGAGTTCCACCTTGGTCTTTGCCTCTGGCCACAGATTCTGGATTCTGGCGATATGGTATTTTTCCATGACCAGGATAAGGTCAGCCCAGTCCACATCCTCCTCTGTAATCTGCCTGGACTTGTGACCTGCTGCGGAAATTCCCAGTTTTGTCAGGTAACTGACCATCTGGGGATCGGGGGGACTCCCGGGAAAGGCAGACAGACCGGCAGACAAGATGGAGAACTCGTCCTTGTTGGGATGCCCGATTTCATTTTTGAGAAGCCTTTCAGCCAGAAAGCTACGGCTCACATTTCCATCACATACAAAGAGGATATTCATCTGTTCTTTTTGAGATCAAGTATCCTTGCGATCTCGGCTGTCATTTTACTGATAAACACGCCCATTTCTTCGGCTGAGAGAGGCTCCCCTGACAAAGGATACCGGGACAGGCCTTTGGGGTGGAGCTGGATGGGTACATTTGTCAGCTCTGGCCTGGGGATGACATCAAATTCCGGGCCGAAGGTATTATTAAAATACATATCCTGAAAGATCGAGAACTTAAGGACATGGGCGGTGGAGTCCAAAATCCCCACCTCGGGTGACCTGACATATCCTGCCTCAACCGCCCTTTGGAGACCTGCCAATGACTCCCCCCCCTGGGTGCAGGCGATATTGCCATTCCTGTTGGCCACAACCATGGCATCCATTATCTCCTGCTCACTTACCTGCACCACAAATATCCTTCTCTCCCCGGCTGTCTGGTCATATTGCCTGACGAGCTCGATAACCCTGGGCATGGATACCGGGTTGCCGATCATGGCGGCCTGGGCAACACTGGGCCTGACAGTGACGGGCACAAACTTTTTCCCAGGGGTGTCTTTTTCCAGGTAATAACGATACACCGGATCTGCATGTCCTGATTGCACACCGACAATCTTGGGTAAACGATCTATCACACGTGATTGATAAAACTTGAGAAAACCGCTTATTACCGCGGTGATATTTCCGGCATTCCCTATCGGGACCACAACGGTCTTGTCTCCTACCTCATAGTCAAAGTCCTGGGCAATCTCAAATGAAAAGGACTCCTGCCCCAGGATACGCCAGCTATTCTTTGAATTGAGGAGGGCAACGTTGTAATTTTCGGCAAGGGATTCAACCACCTTCATACAATCGTCAAACACCCCCGGCATCTCAAGGACCTTGGCCCCGCTCCCCAGGGGCTGGGATAGCTGTTGTGGCGTCACCTTTGCCTGGGGCAAGAGCACGGCAGATCTTATGAAATCCTCGAGGTACGACGCATACAAGGCTGCTGAGGCTGAGGTATCGCCGGTGGAGGCACATATGGCCAAAATGTTGCTCATGCCCTGATTTTTTGCCAGGTAGTTGATATAGCTGAGCGCACAGGCCATGCCCCTGTCCTTAAAAGAGGCGCTGGGGTTCAGGCCGTCATTCTTGAAATAGAAATCAAGGCCGACCATCTCCTTTAGCCTGCTATTTGCCTCAACCAGGGGAGTATGCCCTTCTCCCAACCAGATAATTCGATCGAGGGGGATGATCGGGGCAATAAATTCGTAGTAGCGGAAGATCCCTTTGATGGCCTTGTGGTTCAACATCTTCCGATAATCAAATATCTTCCGCCATTTGTCTCCTCCCACCTCATCGATAAGGTGCTTGTTCTTGTTGTGCAGAAGAAGCACGCTACCGCATTCAGGGCAGGTATAAAGGAGGCGGGCAATATCAAATTCCCCGCTGCAGCCGAGGCATCTGTAAACCATGAGCCCTCGAGGTTCGGGGACCAGATAAGGCCGGATATCTTCTGGAAATTGATCGATCTTCACTCTTGATTCCTCACATCTCGCGGTCGGGCATCGATCTGGCAAGACCCAGCGGCCCGATAGATCCTCTACATATTATAAAACGGGGGAAATTTCAACGTCATAGTGTCAAGTCGGCCCTGACTTTGCTGATCTATAAAAGATTTTGACTTCCTGCGCCAGTTTTGCAACACTTACGCGCATGTCTATTGTCAGAGATTTGGGGGCTTGGACCCTGGGGCGCCTGCGGAGGCTGGGGGTCATGGGTCTTTTTCTGCTCAGGACTATTTTCTACACCTTCATCCCGCCCCTCAAATTTGTCCGCCTCTTAAGGCAGATTCGGTTTATCGGGCTTCAATCCTCTGTGGTGATACTCCTCACCGGGAGTTTTTCGGGGATGGTGCTGGGCTTTCAGGGGTTCTACAGCCTGAGCCGGTTCGGATCCGATGCCTTCCTCGGACCAATGGTGGGGCTTGCCCTGATCAAGGAATTGGGGCCGGTTATTACCGCGTTGATGGTAACCGGTCGGGCGGGTTCTGCAATTGCCGCCGAGATCGGGATCATGCGGATCAGTGAGCAGATCGATGCGCTGGAACTGATGGGGCTCAATCCCTATCGTTATCTCATGGTGCCCAATCTCCTGGCGGCGATAATCTCTCTGCCTCTCCTTACGGCCATCTTTGATGTGGTGGGTATTTTCGGGGGATACCTGATCGGCGGGAAGCTCTTGGGGGTGGGGACCGGTACCTATTTCGGAGAGATGGCAAACTATGTGGAAATCAAGGATATTCTGGAGGGTGTCTATAAGTCTTTCAGTTTTGGTATCATCATCGTCTGGGTCTGCTGTTTTAAGGGATATTATACCGGAATATTTACCGGGTTTGGGGCTGAGGGTGTGAGCAGCGCCACCACCCAGGCCGTCGTGGTTTCATCGGTATTCATCCTGGTGTGGGACTATTTTATGACATCTTTACTCTTTTAGAAAGGCCCCACGGCAGGTTTGCCCGATCGGCGGAGCAACGTATACCGACACCCAGAATTGATAGCCTGTTATTTCATATTATTAAAGAAAGGTATCAATTTAGCCTTCATCAAAATTGGAACTGAGACAGGGGAATGGAGGTTCCGTTTTGAAGGGCGTATCCCTGTCTGAGACCGTTAGAGAGCGTTAAGAAATCACCGATATCGACTTGGCCAAAAACCATAAGACTTTTCAGCAAATATTGCCCCCTGTTTTCACCTATGGCACGTGATTTCTTTACGCTCTCTTGCGGGCGAGTTATACGCCCGAAAAACGGAATCGCCATTGCCCGGGTTTTAAAAGGCTAAAATATTACAAGGAAAGAAATTAAAGAATCAGATTATGATAGAGATCAAAGGGCTACATAAGTCATTTGATGGAAATGAGGTCTTGAGAGGGGTTTGGCTTGAGATCAAAAAGCGGGAGGTTGTCGCCCTGATTGGCGGGAGCGGCTGCGGCAAGAGTGTCCTTGTAAAACACGTTGCAGGACTTATGAAGCCGGATCGGGGCGGTGTTATCATCGATGGGAGGGAGATCAGCTCCCTCAGTAGCAGGGGCCTGAGGGAGATGAGGGGCCGGCTGGGTTTCCTTTTTCAAGGGGGGGCCCTGTTTGACTCTCTGACCGTATTTGAGAACGTGGCCTTTCCCCTCAGGGAAAAGACCAGGCTGAGCGATGAGCTTATCCGCACCCGGGTCTTCAGGGAGCTAGAGCTGGTTGGTCTCTCAGGATCGGAGCACAAGTACCCCTCGCAGATCAGCGGGGGAATGGTAAAACGGGCTGCCCTTGCCAGGGCCCTGGTTATGGACCCGGAGATTATGCTTTTTGATGAGCCGACCACCGGTCTTGATCCGGTGATCGGGCATGCCATCCTCAGGCTGATCGATTCGTGTCATAAGAGGCTATCATTTACCGGGATTATTGTGACCCATGAGATCCCGAAGGTCTTCACCATCGTGGATAGGGTTGCCATGCTGCACGAGGGTGTTGTCTGGGCTGAGGGGAGGCCGCAGGAGTTGGTTTTGTCAGAGGATTCGATTGTGAGGGAGTTTGTTGGGACCTGAAAAGTAATATCAGGTCTGGAAAGGGCAGGAATTGCATTTTTGATTGGAAAATGAGACTGTTGCCCGAATCGATGGGTCTGGAAGGTATGGTCAAAAGTGCACGCATTTTTTGGGGGCACAAGAGGGAAAAATGAAAAAATTTGATCTTGAGCTAGCAGTCGGCCTGTTTATAATTGCCGGGATCGTATGCCTGGGCTACCTCTCCATCAAACTTGGAAGGATGGAGATCCTGGGGGGAAAGGGGTATGAAATCGAGGCGATTTTTTCCAACAGCGGGGGGCTCAAGACAGGTTCGTCTGTCCAGATCGCAGGGGTGGAGGTGGGCCGGGTCAAAGGGATTGTGCTGGATGATTATCAGGCCCGGGTGACCATCAACCTCCCCGTGGATGTAAAGATCCAGGAGGATGCCATCGCCTCGATCAAAACCAAGGGATTGATCGGTGAGAAGTATATCGAAATCACCCCTGGTGGGGCTGAACAGGTCATCGGCCCCGGAGGCCGGATCCGCGACACCCAGCCGCCGGTGGACCTGGAACAACTGATCTCCAGTTACATCTTTGGAAAACTTTAATGCATTGTCAGCGAAGGGGTCATTGAAGGGTTCTGGTCTTCGACCATCAACATGTCAGGGGCAAGGTTCCCTGAGGGAGGTGTACATGGTTCCAAGGTGTCTATTCCAAGGGATCTTGTTCTCTTTGATTATGGCTTTTTCGGCAACTTTGATGGCGGGGGAGCCTACTGAAGAGATCAGGGACACAACAGATAAGATTATTGCGATTATTACCGATCCAGCCTTGAAAGACCCTGACAAAAAAAAGGAAAGAAACGGGCTTATTCGTAAGGCAGTGGACGAGCGCTTTGACTGGGTGGAGATGTCCCGCAGGACGCTTGCAAGGCACTGGAGAAAGCGGAGTGAAAAGGAAAAAGAGCTCTTTATCGATCTTTTCGGTAAACTGCTGGAGCGGACCTATATGGACAGGGTAGGGGGGTATTCGGGTGAAAAGGTCCTCTATGAGGGTGACACAGTCGATGGGAACTACGGTGTTGTCAAGGTCAAGATCTTGACCAAAAAGGAGACCGAGATCCCTGTAAGTTACAGGGTGAAAAAGAAAGGGAATGAGTGGCGTGTGTATGACATATCTGTCCAGGGGGTCAGCCTGATTAACAACTATCGGAAGCAATTCAACAGCATCCTGATGAACTCCTCTTTTGATGAACTGATAAAGAGGCTTGAGGCAAAGGTGTCCGGAGATTAATCCATTATTATTTCAACAAATTAGGAGGCCAACATCACACTTTCCTTGAAGTTCAAACAGAGGGAGTACCGGTGGACCGAAGGTCCATACGGGATCTTTATTCTGACCTGTTGGTTTTTCTTTACGGCGTTTCCTTGCAGCGCGGGGGGCACGCCGGGCGCGCTGAATCTGGCTCAACGGCAATGGCATTTCTCGCTGCCCCACGAGGCGGTCCTTTATTCCGGGTTGGGAACCGATCCGGAAAAGGGGTATTCCGAAATTTCCTCGCTAGACCCGACCGTGAGCATCGAACTGGCTCAGGTCCGGGATACCGAGCCACTCCAGGTTGAGGATTGGGAGAGGCCGGCTGAGGAGGAAGATCTGATTCCCGATCCTCTCGAACCCATGAACCGGGTCTTTTTTCAATTCAACGACAAACTATACTTCTGGGTACTCAAACCCGTTGGCACGGTATACGAAAAGGTGTTTCCCGAGCTCCTAAGGATTTGTGTCCGCAATTTTTTCTCCAATCTTTATATGCCTGTTCGTGCGGTCAATTGCCTGTTACAAGGCAAGTTTGAAGGGTTCGGAAAAGAGCTGGTGCGGTTCGCGGTCAATTCAACCGCCGGTTTTTGCGGATTTCAAGACGTCGCAAAACAAGCACTCAAGTGGGACAAACAGGAGGAGGACTTTGGCCAGACGCTCGCCTTTTACGGGGTTGGTCCGGGGTGTTATATCAACTTGCCTGTTCTGGGGCCCTCAAGCCTGCGGGATACGGTAGGCTGGGTAGGGGATCAATTCATCAATCCCCTGGACATTTTTGGGGAGAGCTGGGTTGCCAATCTATCACTCAGGTGTTATGATTGGGTCAACCTCACCTCTCTTAGACTGGGAGAGTACGAATCCTTTAAAAGGGCCGCACTGGACCCTTATGTGGCAATGAGAGAGGCCTTCTGGCAGTACCGGCAAAACCAGATCAAGAAATAGCGTAAGCCCCCCCGTTGTACCAACATCCCGAACGTGGGTCGGGGTCCTTTTCTTTGGCAAGATATTTTTTTGACAAAGCAATAAAACCGCTTCATAATCGCACACATACAGCCGATAGTGAAACGAAAGGGCAAACCCGTCGAAAAACATTTTTTGTTGGTTGACCGATCTTCAGCTCTTGGAAAATGAGGCGCTGAAACCCGCTCCCCCATGGGAATCCCAGGGGGTAACCCTACGGAGCAGGAGAAATGTCGCACATCTACCCGTTAGGCGGAGGAAAGGGAGGCACCGGAAAAACTGTCATAGCGGCTAACCTCGGCGCCCTGATTGCAAAACGCGGAAACAAGGTGGTTTTGCTGGATTTGGATCTGGGGGGTTCAAATCTACATACCTGTCTGGGAATCAGAAACCCAAAAATCGGTCTAAACGAGTTTTTAAACAGGAGATATAAGAAACTTGATGAAGTGGTCCTGCCTACTTCGATTTCCAATCTTTTTCTCGTGAGTTCTGCAAACTGCTCACTGGAAATCGCCAACCTGTTTTACTCCCAAAAAATGAAGATAATGAGGGCGATTCAGAGACTTCCTTATGATTATATCTTGTTGGATCTGGGAGGCGGCACGAGTTTTAACACGATCGATTTTTTTCTGACGTCAAATGAAGGCCTGTTTATATTCACGCCCGAACCCACATCGATCGAAAATACGGCCCGTTTTATCCGGGCGGTCTATCTGAGAAAGGTCAAACAGGTCCTGAGACAACGCGCCTTTCTTGAAGTCGTAAGGGAAATTATTGGGAACACAGAAAATAAGAACAGGGTCGTCAGATCGTCTGATATTGTCGAGACCCTTTTGGAAAAAGAGCCCGCCAAGGGCAGGCTTTTGCAGGAGCAATTGGGTGCGTTTAAGTTTAAGCTCGTTTTGAACCAGTTTCAGAAAAAGATCGATGAGGGCCTTGGAGAAAAGATCGAAAAGGTCTGCAACAGACATTTTCATTCCGAGTTTCAATTCCTGGGAAATGTCAGTTACGACGAAAGGGTTCAAGATTCGGTGCTGTCCAATAAGACATACGTAACCAGATATCCATATACCCTGACGGCGCTCAACTTACAAAATATCGCTGACAAACTGACCGGGAAGGCCCGATCCCTCACGGAGACGTACAAGGAGTATCGTGAAGAAATTTGAAGAATTGAATTTTTACGAAATCCTGGAGATTCCCTTGAGCGCCTCCTATTTTGAGATCAGGCAGGCCTATAAGAGAGGTCTTTCCATATACAACGAAGAGTCTATGATTTCTTACTCCTTTTTTTCAGATGAAGAAAGGGCCGAGATACTGAAAAGGATCGAAGAGGCATTTCTTACACTAATCGATGATGGCCGGAGGGAAGAATACAACAAGATGCTCGTTGACGCTGGAATGGCCGATGCCTCTGTCCTGGCCAAGTCAAGGCAGAAGAGGCCGATCCCTCTTTTTCAGACGGGGAGGTCCGGAGGCCATAACGCACTTGTTGAAAGCGTAAAAAGAAAGGTCCAGGAAAAAGGTGTGACAGATGTATCGATGGAAATCCTCTCCAAAGAGGAGATTTCGGGAAGTGATCTTAAGAAGCTGAGGGAATCAGTCGGCATAACCCTGGAAGAGGTTTTTGAAGTTGCAAGGATCCGCGAGTCGGTCTTGATGGCCATAGAAGGCGATCGGTTTGAAGAGCTCCCCCCCATGGTCTATCTGAAAAGCTTCCTAAAATCTTACGCAGAACTCCTTCAATTAGATGCCCAGAAGATCGTGGAGGGCTATACCAAAAACGCCGCTTCTGGCCAGGAATTCAGCCATTAGGGCTCAACCCCTGTCACAGAAAATCTCGATCCTCGCGGGTCGACCCAAAACACATCCCTTCTATAAAAAGGTCCTGGAATCGCCTGGTTGCGGCAAGCTCCTGGTATTGTAACCTTTCCGCAAGTCTTTGGCCTTCCCTTCTCTTGTTTTTGTCCAGCAGGACCTGACACGAGCCGTATCCGGCTGCATTGCCCACGCCAATCACCTCAGCCGTGCGGCAGTGTGGGAGGAGGTCTATGGTACAGGCGTCGCGGGGGTCCACATAGTTGCCAAATGCGCCGGCCAACAAGATCCTTTGGATTTTTTCACCCCCCAAGAGTTCTGTTAGCAGGGTCGCACCCGCGTAGATGGCCGACTTGGCCAGCTGAAGTTGAGCCACGTCTCTCTGTGTGATGACAATATCATGGTTATTGCCGGTCTCGGGTCCCCATGCCAGGACAAATTCCCAGCCATCACTTCCCTGACGGAGGCGAGGAGAATCAATTTCCTGGCTAAATTGTCCTTTTCCCAGGATAACCCCCTGTCTGATCATCTCTGCTGTCCCGGATATGAGGCCTGAGCCACACAATCCCAATGGCCGTTTGTCATTGATCGTCTCCACCCGTACATCCAAAGTGCCCGGCTCAATCCAGACCTGCTCGATTGCGCCGGTTGAGGCCCGCATCCCCCAGCGGATATGGCCACCCTCAAAGGCGGGGCCGGCCGCAGTTGAACAGCACAGGAGGCGGTCTTTTGAGGCCAGGACGATTTCGCCGTTTGTTCCCAGGTCAACGAGAAGCGAGGGGATCTTGGTTTTGTGAAGGCCTGTTGCCAGGATGCAGGCAATGGTATCGCTCCCCACAAATCCCGCCTTGAGGGGCAGGAGGTGAAGATAGGCCGATTTTCCGGCCTCGATTCCCAGGTCCCGGGCCTTGAGTTCTTGATCGGCCTGCAGGACCGGGGCGTAGGGTGCCATTGCCAGATATCGGGGATCAAGCCCCATGAGGAGGTGGTGCATTACCGTATTCCCCACAACGGTCACCTCCATGATCGACCGTGGGTCAATCCCAGCCTCATCCGAGGCCTCTCGGATCAGATCATTTAGGCATTGAACGATGGCGGCACGCAGTCTTTCCAGGCCGTCTTCTTTTTGCTGACAAAAGGATATCCGGGTGATGACATCGACTCCAAAGGCGATCTGCGGATTTACGGTCGATTTTATCGAAAGGCTCTCCCCGGTCTCGAGGTCCATTAGGTATCCGACCACCGTGGAGGTGCCCAGATCAAAGGCCATGCCCACCAGCCCGGGGGCAAATCCGGGGCAAATGTCAATGATATCCCGCTTATTCCACAGGGTGACCGTAACCCCCCTCTTGCCGGAGGCGACTGCCCCCGGAAGCCTTCTTAATGCAAAGGGATCCAGGGTGAGCCGTCTTGTTCCGTATCGATTTTGGAGTTCAAGGAGGAGCCTTTCGCGGTCTGCCATCACGGAATCGAGGACCGGCGGGGGCACCTTTACAAAATAGTGTCTTACGCTGGGTCGCAGGCGAAAAGGACGCAGTTGAATGCTCCCTGAGGTCAAAACCACCTGGCGCCGGACCCGGGTTTCTTTTGGAATCCTTACGGTGGTGCGGCCCGTCGGGACGGTCTCACATGCCAGGCGATAGCCCTTTTGAAGCAGCTGGCCCAGGGCTTCACGCTCCAGTTCGGATGGTTCAGGCAGGGGGTCGTCGCTCTCCTCCACGATCACCTTGCACTTGCCGCATATCTTCTTGCCCCCGCAGGTCGATCTGATGGGAAGACCAATCTCTTGCGCCAGCTGGAGGATATTGCGTCTGCCATCGGTGACAGTGGCCTTATTCCATGGCATAAATCGGATCTTGGGCATCCCTTTCAATTCCTTTGCCTAACATCTCCTTGATCTTTTTTACCCCATCTGCGGCATCTTTGGCATAGGCGTCCGCGCCGCAGACCTCTTTTACAAACCTGGGTGTAAGGGCGGCGCCGCCGCAAATCACCTTGACTTTCTTGGAAATATCCCCCGTCTTAAGCGCCCTGACAGTTTCTTCCACATAAGGGTCGCCGGTGGTCAGGAGAGATGAGAGCCCCACAACATCTGCCCGATGCTCTTGTGCACCTGCAACGAATCTATCCGCCGGAACATTTTCGCCAAGGTCTATGACCTTGAATCCCGAGCTTTCGAGAAGGAGCTTTGTGAGGTTTTTCCCGATATCGTGCAAGTCACCCAGGACCGTGCCGATGACAACGGTCCCCAGGGTCCCGGCCACCTCTTTTTTTAAGAGCGGTCTGACCAGATCGAGGCAGTCCTGCATGGTCCTGGCCGCGATCATCATCTCGGGGACAAAGATCTTCTTCCTCTCGAACCGATCGCCGACCACGTTGAGGGCCGGGATAAGATAATGGTTTATCAGGTCCTGGGGGTCTGTGCCCCTCCCCAGGGCCTCTCTGGTGAGCCCGGCTGCAACCTTTCTTCTGCCCTCGATAACCGCCTCTTTGATGGCCGTAAGATCTGCCGCTTCACCTTCTTCTTTCTCTGTTTTTCTCTTTACTGTCTGAGGTCTTCCCAGCTTTTCTCCGGAGACAGAGAGATAATTCATGCAGAATTCATCCTTCCCCAGCATCAGGTCGGCAAGCAGGCCTGCCCTTCTTATCTCCCAGACCGTGGGATCGGCAATTGGACAGGTCAGACCACTCAGGACGGCCATTGCCAGGAAAAAGGAGTTAATCGCGGCGCGGCCGGGAAGGCCAAAAGAGATGTTTGAAAGCCCCAGGGTCTGGTTGACACCCAGCTCATCCCGTATGAGCCGAAGCGCCTTGAGGGTTTCAAGACCGGCCTGGTCGTCCGCGCTGATGGCCATGGCCAAGGGATCGATGATCACGTCTTCACGGGGGATCCCCTCCTCTTCCGCCCGCTTGACGATCAGCCTGGCGATCTCAAGGCGTTTGGTGGCCTCGGTGGGAATCCCCTTGTCATCCATGGTGAGGCCGATGACCGCGGCCCCATAGGCCTTGACAAGCGGCAGCACCCTATTCAGCTTTTCCGTTTCACCATTGACAGAATTGACCAGGGCCTTTCCCTCATAGGCCTCCAGACCGGCCTCCAGGGCCTCAGGGACGGCCGAATCAATACACAGGGGGGCATCGGTCACCTCACGTATGGCATATATGGCCTGTTTCAGCATCCGGGGCTCGTCTATCCCGGAGATCCCCACATTGACATCCAGTATATGGGCGCCTTGCCCCACCTGGTTGAGGGCCTCGGTCTGAACGAGTTTGAGATCCCCCTTCTCAATGGCCTGGGCCAGTTGTTTTCGGCCGGTGGGGTTGATCCGCTCCCCAATGATGACCAGCGGTCGCTCAGGACCGATGACAACCGTTTTTGAATCGCTGGTTATGATGGTTTCCACGCCTCTTATCCCCGGCTGGAGACCAAAGAAGTGCCACTTTCCGCGGACAGGAGGGGTCTCTCGATCTATCTTTCCATATTCTCTGGCGGTTCTGAGGGTCGCCTTGACGTTTTCATCCGGTGTGCCATAGGTCAGGCCGACTGTATCAATGGAGAAATTGCTGAGAGGCGCTCCCTGATCGATCAGGCTGCGTACCTCTGCCTCCACCTCGCCTGGGGTGCCATTTTTCATCAACACAGGGCTTATACGGGCGTTGACCGCCACCCGGGGGCCAAATACCTTGCGGGTCCGCTTTACATCTGACCCAAATCCAATCTCGATGAACTCCAGATGTCGAACCTTTGCATACCCATCCAGGACCTCGTTTACAGAGCCGCAATGATGGATACCCAGGGGGTGGCATGCATCTGCCACCTGGTTGTCGTAGGCCAGGATGAATTCCTCGTAGGCCTTTAGGGAAATCTGCTCGACCGTGCAATTGGGGATGACAAAGAGCCTGGGATCACACATGGGCGTCACATCCATTGCCCCGGTGCCGGTGATCTTGTAGATGAATTGGAAGAGCTGGATAATGCAGTCGGTGCATATCTTGAGGAGGTGATGGCACAACCCGGGGTTTTCATAATAATCATAATATAATTGATCTCCCCTGATCTTAAGGGCGAGGTTCTGGACACCGGTGATATTGATATCCCCCACCACTTTGCCATATCTGTCTTTCAGATAACCGATCTGTTTGATCATATCAGTCATGGGAGGGGAATTGAATATATCCGGGACCTCAAGTTTCATCACCTCTTGCTCGGAGAGGTTGAGGGGGATGGCCCAGGGGAGGGCATCATCTTTGAATACGATCTCGCAGCCAAAGATGGCCGGGAGCATGACCATCCCAAATGTGATAAGGGGCTTGGGCCCGGGGTCGGGGTCCCCCAACCCCACATCTCCAAATCTCTCATAAAGCCTTTTGTCTATCTCCATTCTGGCCTTCACCCTTGTCTCAGGATCGAAATA
>CAZXCQ010000067.1:0-24080 GCA_964639275.1 uncultured Desulfobacteraceae bacterium
CCCCTTAGGGCTATTGGGTTGTTTTCCGATACGCCATTTTGTGACGGCCGCTTGGTCATGTCATATGGGGGCATGTGGAAGAAAAAAAGACCCCCATGCCTCACCACAATCGATTTATCCCCGGGTTTTTGAGAAGTTACGATCCAATTCAGAAGGACTTACCAATTCATCAAACCTGAAGAGGAAAAAATGAAAACAGCGCTTAAACCCGGCATCAACTGGCTTATCATTTTTGTCCCGATCTCTATTATCATCCACTATCTGCCCGCCCTCAAAAATGATATCGCTCTTTTTATCTGTTCATGCCTGGCCATGGTCGTGCTCTCCAGCCTCATCAGTACGGCTACGGAGCATCTGGCCGCACGAATCGGGGCGAAGATCGGCGGATTGCTAAATGCCACGTTCAGCAATCTGCCCGAAATCATCTTTGGCACTGTTGCCCTTTACCATGGCCTGACTGAGTTGGTCAAGGCGGCCATGACCGGTGCCATCATCGGGAACCTCCTGTTCGTTCTCGGGCACTCGATGTTGGCAGGCGGGCTGAAAAACGGCTCGCAGCGTTTCTCTGTAACCCGTGTAAGTGACTTTTCAACCGGCCTCATTATTGCGTCGCTGGCTCTCTTTATTCCCACCGTCTATCAGGAGATCTCAAAGACGGCGGTTGACGGTCTGTCGCATGACGAGACCACGATCCTCTCTCTCTGGATTGCCATCATGCTCTTTCTCTCATATATAGGAAGCCTTTTCTACACACTCTTTGCAAAAGAAGAACAGGTCTATGAGGAAGCAGAGGATGGACCTGGTGATGAGATTGAAGGAGAAAAAATCTGGAGAAAAAAGAAGGCCGGCATCGTTCTCGGTGTAGCCAGCTTCCTCATCGCCGTCATTTCCGACTACGTCGCAGCATCAGTGACAGTGGTTGAAAAGGCCTTTGGATTGACACACCTCTTTATGGGAGTGGTTGTCATTGCAATTATCGGAAATGTTGCCGCGCAGACGACTGCGGTCCGGATGGCCATAAAGAACAAGATGAATCTGTGTATCGAGGTTGCGGTCAGCGCAAGTTCTCAAGTGGCCTTGCTTGTGGTCCCTCTCCTTGTCTTTGCCTCCCATATCTCTGGTCATCCCATTACGCTTCACTTCGGATTCCATGAAATCGTTGCCGTTGGAGGTGCGGTGCTTCTCACGACCCAGATCTGCCTGGATGGAAAATCTAACTGGCTCAATGGATTACAGATGCTCGTTCTCTATACGATCATTGCCGTTCTATTCTACTTTTCACCTGAGATGGCAAAGGCCAAATAGTCTCAAACGGCCGTTATGGCATGTTGACACGTTTTGGTCATATCTGTGATAGAGTTGCATTACATCTTAAGCTAAGATATTAACATGTTTCAGCGAACCAATCTCCAGGAGTCCTTCAAACTGGCCCTCAGCGTGGTACTGTTTTATTGGCTGGCATTCTGGATGAATTGGGATATGCCAAAATATGGCGGGATGGCGATCGCATTGATCAGTCTGGATACCACGGGGGCCTCGCTGCGAAAGGGCCTGATGCGAATTATCGGCACCATGCTGGGACTTGCAGTCGGGTTTGTGGTCCTCGCCTGGTTTGCACAGGACTGCTGGCGTAACATGTTGTTTCTGGCCTTCTATTATGTCGTGATCAGCTATTTCATGTTAGGTAGCCGCTATAGCTATGCCTGGTGCGTGGCCGGTTTTCTACCGGCCCTCATATGGGCCGAAACGTATATGAATGTCCGTTTCGCCTTCCACTATGCCCTCTTTAGATATCTGGAAACAACAGCAGGAGTCGTCATATACACCCTGGTCAGTGCCCTGATCTGGCCCCGGAATGCGGGAGATCAGTTGAACCGACAGGGAAAGGAGCTGTGGGAGGGGATTCGAAAATTGTTCGGCCTTTACCGCCGGCAACTTACGGATGGCAAGCTACCGGCCGAGGCACTGAACCTTCGGACAGGTCTTGCGGCAAACGTGTCGCAGATGTTTTCCACCCTGGAGGCCGCCTATGTGGACACCCCGCGGGTAATGGAGCAAAAACGGGTATGGGAAGTGCTGCGTGTGAATGTGCGCGCCCTGGGCGACGCCCTGGAACTGTGGCGGGAGAGCATTGACGTCTGCCGGCGGTTGGATCTGGATCGGCTGCTCCCCCGCCTGGGTTCCGGCCTGGAGACGATAGACCAGCGGCTGTACCGGATTGCGGTGCTGTGGCAGGCGAGGCAGAAGCCGGATAAATACGTTGATACGGATGATGATGCCGCTCTGTTGAAGCCGTTGAACCTGGACCTCCACGGCCCGGCCAAAGCCGATCTATCCAGGTATCACCGCGCCGCACTAATGAGCTCTGCGCAACAGTTGCAGATCCTCGATCTGAGCAGCCACGAGGTATTGCGTTCCTTGAGGGTGCTTGCAGGGCTCGACACCCGCAGGGGGTTTCGTGTCCGCTCTGAGCAGCGGGACCCTTTCTTTCCTTCGCCCTGGGATCCCGAACGGTTGTTCAAGGCCCTGTTTCCGGCTGTATGCTTTTGTGTCACCTATATTTTCTGGATCTATATCGATCCTCCCGCAGGACCCATGGTACCCATGATGGCCGGGGCCATGGCCCTGGGCGTTGTGTCAAGTGGAATAAATCCGGGACAGATGTTGATGATGATGTTGGTGATCATGTGGGCGATTGTGGCACCGGTCTATTTCTTTGTGATGCCGGCACTGAGTACCGGACTTGAGCTTCTGTCCTTCCTTTTTCTCTACACCTTTTTCTTCGCTTTTCTTGGTGGCCGGTGGCGTATCCTGAGGATGCTTCCCCTTATACTACTGGCGGTGATGGCCGGCATCAAAAACCACGAGACCTACTCCTTTATGGCGCTTGTGGAGGCGGGAATGATGTTAACACTGTCGCTGGGCGCTATTGTGGCAGTGCAAATGCTGTGCCCCATTCGACCCGAGCAGATCATGCTGCGCGGTATCCGCCGATTCTTTCACGGGTGTGCCAGAATCACCGAAGCGTTTTCTCTGCACAGGCCCGAAAACCGTACGAGAGGAGAAAAACTCAGAAAGCGCTATTACGAATCGATGGTCCTCCCGGTGCCCCGGCAGTTGCAGGCCGTGGCAAAGGACCTCAATTACAAACTGTTCCCTCACAACCCTCCGGGCAAGGTGAAGCGACTGGTGGATACCCTGCAAACGATCTCCTTCCGGCTCCAGGCCGTAGAACTCGCCTTTACCCGGGTGATTACCCGATTTCCCCACCTGATAGAAGAGACCCTCAATCCATTTCAAAATGAGTCGCGAGGACGTCTCAGAGAGGTATTCAAGAGCTGGGCCCGTTTCCAAGGAACCGATCTCTTAGATATTCAAAAGGATGCCCTCAAGGCGTTTTCCCACGATCTGGAAAGGCGTCTGGATGCCTGGGAAAAAACCGGGGAGCCGGACCCGACGGATGACCGTGCTCACCATGACTTCTATGTCTTGTTAGGCACACTTCTGGGGTTGTTGCAGGCCATGGTAGAAACAGAGGATGTCATCAAACAGATCAACTGGGGTGAGTGGGCGGCAGCACGGTTTTGAGGCAAATGACACGTTTTAGTGTTCAGGTTTTAAATTAGAGATGTCTTCGCTATTACGGTATCTTTTAATAGGGATCATCCACATTTTTTTTGTAGGATGCGCCATGGTGGGTCCCAATTTCACCTCTCCCAAGGCACCGGTTGCTTCGAAGTGGGAAGAGGCTAAGGTGACCCACGCCGAGCCTGCTGATTACAGCGAATGGTGGAAGGTCTTTTATGACCCGGTACTGGATAAGCTCATACAGATGGCATACGAACAGAACCTCTCCCTGCAGATTGCCGGGCTCAGGGTCCTGGAGGCCAGGGCCCAGCTTGGGGTGGTATCGGGCAATCTTTACCCGCAGACTCAGATCGCAACAGGCGACTACACTTACAACCGGAGTGCGAACCCTCTTCCCGGTGAGGGCAGGTATTTCAATGGGGCCGAAGTGGGGTTTGACGCCGCATGGGAGCTGGACTTCTGGGGGAAGTTCAGACGGTCCATTCAGTCAGCGAATGCCAATCTGAGCGCCAACATTGCCGGTTACGATGATGTCCTGGTGACCCTGACAGCGGAAGTGGCCAGAACATATGTCCAGATCCGTACCTTTCAGGAAAGGATCCGTCTGGCTGTTGAAAATACCAAGATTCAGACCCAGGCGCTTCAGATAAGCCTGGCCCGTTTTGAGTCGGGCGCTGTTTCCGAGCTGGACGTTCAGCAGGCAAGAACGCTTTTGAACACCACACAGGCCTCTGTTCCCGCGCTTCAAATATCGTTGCGTCAGACACAACACGCACTGAGTATATTACTGGGGATACCCCCTCAGGACTTGGATGAACTCCTTGGCGGGTCAAAACCCATACCCGATGCCCCTGCGGAGGTGGCCGTTGGCATACCCGCAGATTTGCTTCGAAGAAGGCCCGATATCCGTCAAGCCGAGCTTCGGGCGGCGGCCCAGTGCGCTCAGATAGGTATCGCAAAGTCCGAACTGTTCCCGAGTATTTCACTGCTCGGTAAGCTGGGATGGAGCGTTAACGATGCGGGACAATACAGCTTGGGAGACCTCTTCAAGTCAAGCAGTTTTGGGTTCTCCTTTGGGCCATCCTTCCAGTGGAACATCTTGAATTATGGAAGACTGAAAAACCGGGTCCGTGTCCAGGACGCCAGGTTCCAACAACAGTTGACCAACTACAGAAATGTGGTACTAAACGCAGCCCGGGAAGTGGAAGACGCCATGACAGGGTTCATGCGATCCAAAATAGAGGCAGGATATCTATTGAAAAGCGTTGAGGCGGCAAAACGCACTTCACAAATCTCAATGATCCAGTACACGGCCGGTGTGATTCCATATGAAAGCGTTCTCAGCTCGACAACTGCCCTTGCCAGACACCAGGACCAGCATGCACAGGTCAAGGGGAATATTGCCACCAATCTGATTGCCATGTACAAAGCCCTCGGGGGAGGGTGGGAGGTGCGTCTTGGAAAGGACTTTGTTCCGGTGCCAGTCCAGGAACAGATGAGAAAAAGGACGGACTGGGGTGAATTGCTCCAAATCCGTAATCTGGAGCCTCCGCCCGAGCCCGAGAAGGGGCTGTGGCGAAAACCGGACGTGTAAGGAACAATTGACTGACAGAAGGTCCTAATTCGATCTTCAATATCTTACGGTTAGCAAAAAGGATTTGAATTGACATGAACTACTCGCATCTTCCCTCTGAGATATCTTTGGGCGGCGTCTATTTCTCGCCGATCGTGTTTGCCGTCATGTTGGGTGTAATGATGGCCTGGGTCATTACCCGACTCTTAAACAGGCTCGGGCTGGCCCGTTTTATCTGGTATCCGCCACTGTTTTTCTTTGCTCTCTCGGTGATATGCACATGTTTCGTGGGCTATTTTATTATCCCGATAGGATAGGGTGCCTGATTCCATTGTGTGAATTCAATTAGGTCATAAGATCATGAATCCGAGACATCAGAAATTCTCCATGAAGGAGAAGATATGCCTCGAACCATAACGATTTCCATAGGTTTTTTCCTGACGCTTGTTGTGGTGGCCGTCGCAGGGCTGAGCCTGGCCTACATGTTTCGTACCTACCTGATGAATCCCTGGACCCGGGACGGCCAGGTTCGGGCGCAGGTCATCCAGATCACGCCGAGGGTCAGCGGGCCTATCGTCGAACTACCCATCAAGGACAATCAGTTTGTAAGGAAGGGTGATCTGTTGTTAAAGATCGATCCCCGAACCTTTGAGGCCAGGGTTGCCCAGTGCAAGGCATCACTCAACAAGGCAAAGGCCGCGGCTGCCGAGGCAAAAGACCAGTTGGACCGGGCAAACCATATGTACCAATTGGATAAAGGCTCCATATCCAGACTCATGATGGTTGAGAAAAAAAATGCCCTCCTTTCGTGCAAGGCCGTGGTACAGGGGGCTTCGGCTGATCTCCTTTCCGCCAGACTGGACCTGGAGTTTACTACAGTGAGGGCGCCGGCCGATGGATATGTTACGAACCTGAAGCTCCAGCCCGGCAGCAACACAGTGGCCAACCAGCCGGCACTGGCTCTTATCGATGTCAGCACCTTCTGGGTGTACGGTTTTTTCAAGGAAACACAGATCGAACACATTTTTCCGGGCGACAGGGCAGTTGTCAAGCTTATGTCCTATCCAGACCAGCCCATCGAAGGTAGGGTGGAGAGCGTGGGCTGGGGTATTGCCCGTCACAACGGCAGCACCGGGGTTGATCTGTTGCCGACTGTTAACCCGAGTTTTGACTGGATCCGGCTGGCCCAGCGCATCCCCGTCATCGTGTATCTGACCACGGTGCCAGAAGGAGTTGCGTTACGGGTCGGAACCACGGCAACGGTGATAGTGTTGCATCCACATGAAAAGCTGTGGGGAACAAAATACCTAAAGCAACTGGCAGGGAAGTTTGACCTTGGTTTTGCCTCGCGAGATTAAATTCTATGCGAAAATATAGGGATTTTGAATGTCAAGGCCCCAGTGCCATGTGCCTCCTGGCCTCATACTTCTTTCCTGGCATCGGGGAACATCCTGTTGCTTTTACCACTGCGAAACAGAACGCGTCTTCTCAAAAAAACCGGCATCGTCACAGGGATAGAGGTTTCGACCTTCGCAATAATTACCTTCTTTTATTCTGACACCTGAAACCAGGTTGCGACTTCCCGTGGTGCATCTTTCCGGTGCTCTCAGACTTGAAAGGAGGCAATCCAAAAATGACTGATGCCAATTTTTTTCTTGACAAGTCGGATTGAATTTGGTTCACTACCAAATATGTTTTTGAGTTCTGAATAATTGGCATCGGTAAGCGAATCGAGTTGATTCTGGGCTGATAGTTCTCCTGACATCTCTTTGATCTAATATCGAAAACGGAATCTTGAGACAGTATTCCAGTTCACAGGCGAACGGATTATTATGGTGTAAATACTTGTAGCTAAATCTGTTTCAAGGGGTGAAATGTCAGGAAGAAATGCAGCAAACCAACCAGACCGAACCGATCGCCTTCAAGTGGATCTTGAGGTCGTCAACCAAAAGACTTCTGCCGGGACACGCAATCCGGAGCTACCGGGCCCCAGGCTATCTTACCACGTAAAACATTCCATCCGCGGCCGGCTCCGCATCATCCTCCCTCTGCTGGCTTCCAAAAAAGAGCTCATCAATTGTCTGGAACACCGCCTGTCCTCAATCAGGTGGGTCACCAGGGTGGAGAGCAGTTATCGCTGTGGGAGCGTCACGATCCACTATGAATTTCCAAAGATCAGAAAGGGTGAAATCCTGAATACGGTCGCGGGTCTGACCTTAGAAGATCTAAAGGAAATAGAGGCGAAGCTGCCAGCTGTTAGGCGTGAGGACTGTGAGGTATCTCTTTTTTACCTGAAAGGTGCCTCTGCGGCTGTGGGGCTGAGCCTCCTTTTGGGTGGCGTGCCGGCCGTTGCACTCGCCGTCGTATACCCATTTCTCCTCTTTATCTGTCTCCCCATATATAAAAGGGCCTACCGCTGTTTGAGATATGAGCGCCGGCTTAATGTGGATTTCCTTGACGCCTGCGCCCTGACAGTGGGCATGCTGACCGGGGACGTCATTAATGCCTCGCTGATGGTCATGCTGATTCACCTGGGGGATTATATCCGTGATCTGACCGCGGCCAGCTCGCAGCGCACCATCCGCAAGCTTCTCGATTTCCAGAATAACTATGCCTGGATTGTCCGGGATGGGGTGGAGATCCAGGTTAAGGTCTGTGAAATCGAAGAAGGCGATGTTGTGGCACTAAACACGGGTGATCTGATTCCGGTGGATGGTGAAGTCATTGAAGGAGAACTGATTGTTGACCAGCAGGTACTGACCGGTGAATCGCTTCCCGTGCACAAGGAGGTGGGAGATACCGCGTTTGCCTCGACCGTCATCAGAGACGGGAATGCCTATATCAAGGCGACCCGGATCGGTGACCGTACAAAGGTAGCCCAGGTTGTGCGTCTGGTCGAAGAAGCGCCGTTGTATGAAACCAAGATTCAGAACCATGCCGAAAAATTCGCTGACCGCCTGGTAGCACCCTCACTGGTTACAACCGGTCTGCTATTTGCCGGGACGATGAATCTGGCGCAATTGGCCGCGTTGTTAACGGTCGATTTTGGTACCGGAGTGCGGGTATCGGCGCCAACCGCGGTTCTGTCGTCCATGATTGCATCTGCCTCGAACGGAATATTGATCAAGGGCGGAAGTTACCTTGAGAAACTATGCCAGACCGACACCATCATATTTGACAAAACCGGCACATTGACCACCGGCGTTATCCATGTCGAGGACCTGATATCATTTAACGGATACAGAAATCCCGAGCTTCTGTCTTACGCAGCCACCGTCGAGCTGCAAATGACCCATCCGATAGCCGAGGCAGTGGTCCGGCATGCCGCAGGCCAGAATATTCCCCTCAAGACCAGGGACGATGTCAAATATGTTGTCGGCCGGGGTGTGTGTGCTGAGGTCGAAGGTAAACAAACCCTGGTTGGAAGCCTGAGGCTGATGAGGGAAAACGCCGTGAATATCAGCCCGCAGGTATTTGAAATGAGGGATAAATTCGTCGATGGGGGAAAGGCCTGTCTATATATAGCGATAGACAACCAATTTGGCGGGATCATCTCCTTTAGAGACCAGGTGCGAAGAGAATCTAAACAGATGATCGATGAACTGCACCGCGTTGGCGTCAAACAGGTGGTCATGCTGACAGGGGATGTCAAACAGGTCGCCATACCTGTTGCCAATTCCCTTGGCATCGATAAGTGTATTGCTGAGATGCTCCCTGAGGAAAAGGCCGAGGTCGTCAGGGAACTCAAGGAGCAGGGGCATATGGTCGCCTTTGTCGGCGACGGCATAAACGATTCCGTTGCCCTCTCCTATGCCGATATCGGCTTTTCGGTAAAAGGCGGTGCCGACATCGCCAAGGAAACCGCCGGGGTTATTTTGCTCAATGACAATCTGCTTAACATCCCAAAGGCATTCGAGATCAGCAAGCAGACCATTCGTCTGATCAAGGAAAGCTACTGGATTGTGGGTGGTTTTAATGTTATTGCCTATGCCCTGGCGGCAGTCGGCGTGGTATCCCCGGTGGTAACCACGTTGATCAGCAACGGCTCGGCGGTGGTGGCCTGTGTCAACGGGATGAAACCGGTAATCAAAATGAAACTGGACTCCGGCAAGAAAGATCAAGCCGGTCCTGTCTCGAAGCAACTGGTTGGGCGGTTGACCATATCCGCTGGTAACGATGTTGATGAACAACGGCCCGGCAGCAGTGGCCCGTATCAACAGGAGGAGACCGCTTATCAAGAAGGAATTGGACTCCAGTAAAGATCCAGGCCTATAAGACCCGGTCAGTGATGACGGCAAACCTGTCGTATGCCGCCTCAAAATAGATCCGGGCGATGCTGGAAATCAGATGAAAGCGGGGGATCAAATATGGAAGGACTCTTTTGGGGAATGGTTGGCGGTGCCATCGTAATCTTGATGGATAAATGTAAGGGGTTTAAATCTGCGGCAGAGCCGGCAGATAAGATTAGCAAAGGGATCTTGGCGAAATTGGCCTTTTGTTACTCCGAAACCATTGAAAGCCTGAGAGATCTGGCAGCGGAAAGCAAAATGGAATGGGAGGCAGAAAAGGCTGCTATGGATGAGGCCCGGCTGCATGCGAAAGAGGCCGGGGCCAAATAGGGACCGGGGCCAACAGGGCGCCGGCGCATGCGCCTGAAGATCGTGGATGCCGGGGGCCCTGCATTGTATCACTTTTGTTAACTTAAACCTGCAACAAAGGAGGTAAACAATGGAAGAATTTGTGTTGGGTGTTGTTGGTGGTATTGTTGTGGTGGCTGTGGTAACAAAGTCAAAAATACTTAGGGAGGCGACCAAGAAAGTCATCAAAACAGGTTATGCCGTATCGAGTGCCGTGGCCGCGGGCGGTGCCTCTGCCATGGACTCGGCGAAAGATCTGATCGCTGAGAGCAAGGCGGAGTTCGAAGCAGCCCGGGCTGCCAAGGCCGAGGCTGCCAGCTAGACGCACGCTGAAGGCCTTTACAAACAAGGACAACCCCACCCTGAAAAGGCTGTTTTGTAAATATGTGGCGTCGGATTTGGCGACGAAGCAGATGTTTGTGTCTCAAATCTGGGAGTTTCTCCTTGTAATAGGGCTCTATTGTCAAGACAAATGCATTTCCGGGTGGACCCTATCAACACTCCTGGGTTGTAAAGGGCGTTGATTTGTAAAGCACGCTGGGGCCTGAGTCTTATTTTCAGTCGCACGTTACCGGGCTGAAGTTACCAGGCGTGCCAAAAAGCTGATCTTTGAAAAAATGGGGAAAGACATTATGAAGATAATACATCAGCTTCCCGGAAGGGTCCGAATCAGGATACCTGAACTTGAATCAGAGGATTATCGTCAGCGTGTTGCTGAGGAGTTGGCAAGCGATGCCCGCATCAAAGACCTGCGTATAACCCCCGCCTGCAATAGCCTGACCGTATACTACGATCCAGTGCGCGTCGAAATCAAAGATGTTATGGACTTATTGGGTGAAGAAAAACTGACAGAACGGCCGGCACCGAAAAAAAAGGCCGCACCAACGGGCAAGAAAGCCAGGGCTGCCGGGGTAGCCGTTGCAGGCGCTGCCGAACCGGTTGAAGAAACCAGGGTGGAAGAAAAAAGGCCCGCGACCACAACATATTTCAAGCCCGCTGTCTCCGACAGCGTCCAGGAGAAGATCAGACAAATAATTGAAAGTGAGGATCCCCAAAAACCTTATAGCGATGGTAAGATTTCAGAACTGCTAAAGGAAGAAAACATCGAGATTGCTCGCAGGACCGTGGCCAAGTATCGTGAAATAATGGGAATACTGCCGTCTGGTAAACGTAAGCAGTTAGATACATTCTAAGATAACCCCCCATTGTTGCAGAGGATATCCGCATTCCTTGTAAATGGGCCTGTTTCTGCACTGTGGCCTCGATATTGCAGGAAGCCTCAGCGGTTGGGGTAGGTGTAACTTCTCAAAAACCAGGGGGGTTAATGGATTGTGGCGTGGCATATGGAACAAAAAAGATCCCATGCTACGCCTTTCCCCCTGTTTGTTGAGATGTTACGGGTAGATCCCTCCTGAATAGATGGGTCAAAATGATTAGTGGCCTGGAGTTGCGACAGCACCCGGTAGGGCGTTTGGTGAGAAAAAGGAGATAAAAGTAGATGGAACTTATTCTTTCAGCGATTATCGGAGGAATGATCGTCCTCATTGGCATCAAATTCGCTCCCAAGAAATCGATCCTGAAGCTTTTGCTGAAGATGTTTCTCGTGGTGAAGGACTATCTCTTATCCGTCATCGGGGAGAACCTTGAAAGATTTAAAGACCTCTTTGCCGAAAGCAAAGCCGAATACGAAAGGGAAAAAAAGGCGGAAAAAGAGGTCCACATGGATTAGAGATCCTTCCTCCCGTCCGGGACCGATACTGGGCCCGGAAATGCAGTCACACTAAGCCAAGAGCAGATATGAAAAAGGTGAAAGTTAGACTCAGGGTCGTTCATTTTATCCCGGGTAGGGCAAGAATAAAGATCGATTCGGGATTTGAGCCGAGGGTCTTCTTTGTTGTGGTGGAGGCGGGAGCCCGTGAGATAAAAAAAATCAAGAAAGCGGAGGTCAACCCCTACTCACAGTCAATCACCATCCACTTCAAGGAAGATATCGATGTGGATATCATCCTGGAGGAGCTAAGACAGGTACTTGTGGGTATTACCAATGACCCTGAGTTTTCGCAACGGCTGGAGGATATCAAGAATGCCCTGACATACGCCGACAAGGGGAGTATGGATGTGTTTGTGCGTGATAAAATCCTTATGGTTTCCCGGGATCTGGATAACGCCGACAGGCGTATAACAGGTAACACCCTGGACATGAAGACCGCTGTGCCGGTCACTTCTTTCGCCACCGGGATTGCAACCCTTGTTTTGGCCCCTGCATGGGCGACTCCTGCCTGGCTTGTGTTGCTGACTTTTGGAATCACCTCGTTCAATCTGCTCAAGATGGATTACAGGGATACGACCGCCCCGAACAACCGTTCACACCTTTCCTTTTCCTGATCGAACAAATGCCCAAACGAGGAAGTTGGCAGGCGGAAGGCTTGATTCAGTCATGGTCACGATAAAGGAATATTTTCAGGCTGCGCAGGAAAAGAAGGCATCGGATATCTATTTCAGCGCCGGTTCATGCCCCTGGTTAAAAATAAATGGCGAACTGCACCCCTTAAAGACCCGTCCGGTCCTGGGTAAGGCAGACATAGAGGGACTTGCACGGGAGGTGCTTTCGCCAAAGAAGCTGCCGGACTTCAAGGCGGGCCAGGATGTGATAGGAGCTTGTACGATTCAAGGCCTGGGGCGTCTGCGGGTTACGCTTTCACAAGCACGGGACGGGCTCGCCATGGCCTGCCGGTTGATCCCGTTGGAGGTCCCGGACTTTGAAACCCTTGGACTGCCCCCTGTTCTCAAACGTATGGTTTTAGCCGGAGGTGGCCTGATACTGGTTATCGGCGGTGCCGGTTCAGGAAAAACCACGACATTAGCCTCACTCGTACACCACATCAATAACAGTTCTCAAAAAACGATTGTCACCATTGAACAACCGGTTGAGTTTGTGCACACCAATAACCGGTCATTTATCGAACAGATCCAACCCCATGAGACCGGCATCCGTTTTGACAAATTCTGGCACTCAGGCTTTCTGAAAACAGCGGATGTGATTGTGCTGGATGGTCTGGCACCGAGTGAAACTATTTCGCTGGGCCTTTCCGCTGCTGAAGAGGGACTTCTGGTGCTGGCCGCCTTTGAGTCAAACGGGGGGGTTGCAGAGGTGTTAAAGGTAATTTTGGATGCCTGCCCACTGGCTGAGCGGGAAAACCAACGGAGACTTATGGCCCGAACATTGCGCGCCGCAATATGGCAGCATCTTTTTCCCCTCAAGAGCACGTCGGGCTTCAAACCTGCTGTCGAGGTCCTGATCAATGACCGTGTGATATCGCATCTGATCAGCCAGGTCGGCGATCTTCATCTCGTACGTCCAACCATGGCCGCAGGAAAGGCCAGGGGTATGCAAACGATGAATCAGGCGCTCGAAATCCTCAGGCAGGAATGCCTTGTGCAAGAAGAAATTGTCGCGTCTTTTGAAGAGGCAATGCTAGCGTACTACGTTTATCCAGTTAAAATGGCCTTTTAGTACACCGTGAGGTGACAAAGGAGGGCTTGTGGGCAATTCAGAGCATTTACCAGTTGGCAAATCCGGGTCAAAACTCGAAGCCTTATTTGTACTGGCCAGGAAAAAAAAGGCCTCGGATATCTACTTGGCCGTCGGGGACCATCCGGTTTTAAAAGTCCATGGCAAACTGGAAAGGCTTACTGAATATCCGGTGATAAAGGGAAGCCATTTTGAAGATCTATTCCATTCCGCCCTGACAGACAAGCAGCGGCAAGAATTTGAAAACCAGATGGAGTTGGAGCTGACATTTATGACCGAGGCAGCGGGAAATACCCAGATCATTTTGTATGCCACAGAGGACGGGTTTGGCGCTGCCTGCCGTTTGATCCCCGCCAAGATTCCTCCCTTTGATGAAATTGGACCCCTTGATTCTCTTAAAAAGATTGCTTCTTTTGACCGCGGATTGGTTTTGTTTACCGGCAAGTCGAATTCTGCTAAATCCACAACCATCGCATCGATTATCGACTATATTAATACCCATTCAAAAAAGAGTATTGTTACCATTGAAGACCCGATTCGGTTCGCCCACAAATCAAAGTCATCGGTTATCTTTCAACGTGAACTCGGTTTACATGCCCGGGATTATCCCAGCAGCATCCGAACGGCCATGCGGAGCGATATGGACGTCATTTTCTTTACTGAGATAGATGGTTCGGAAACCCTGGCCATGGCCATGAACGCTGCTGAAAGCCGGCTGGTGCTGACCACCAGTGTCAGTTTCGGAGGGGCTGGATGGGCCATCCGCAAACTTTTTGATTTCTTTCCAAATGACCGGCAGGAGTATGTCCGAACGCATCTTTCCAGGGTCCTGCGGGCCCTTGTCTGGCAGCACCTGGTTCCCCTGAAGGGACATAAGGGACTCAGAATTGCGATGGAAATCATGTTCAACAACAAAAAAATCGCCGCACTGATCAAGAATAATCAATTACACAAGGTGCACGGAGAAATCCAAAAAGGCTCCGACGGGATGCAGACGATACATAAGAGCATGTCTAAAATAAAAGACGTCGCTATTGAAGTGGTCGCCGACATAGGGACGTCGCTATTATTTGCCCTTTGAGACACCTGCCGGTTCAAGGTGCTGGTCAATCCTGAGATCCGAAACCTGGACACCGAAACCTCAAACCGTGCCCCTAAAGCGGCCTAACGGCCGCAACCAAACAAGTGGCCAGTGTTCAGGTTTCAGAAAACTTCAACACCTGAAACCCGAAACCTTGTTGCTAATGATTCAGAGTGGTTAACTTCAACAAAACATCTCCGCATTTTGCGGAGAAGTCACAAACAAAGATTCTAACGGGACAGGTCGAAGCGTCGTGAGTTTTTCTCTTTCTGAGGGCAAATCGTAACTTCTCAAAAACCCGGGGATAAATCGATTGTGGTGAGGCATGTGGAAGAAAAAAAGACCCCCATGCCTCACCTTTCCCCCTGTTTTTTGAGATGTTACGGCAAATCGACAATCATAAGCGGCGTGGTTTAGAGCTGAAATGGAAGCAAATTTCGATTACAGAGTCAAACATTCCCTCCCCGGCCGTCTCCGGGTGGCGTTTCCCTTTCTTTTATCCGATAAGGAGTTGATCGAGCGTATCAAGATGTATCTATCTGATGGGCGTGGTGTCGTTAGTGTGGCTGCAAACAACTACAGCGGGAGCATAACGATTTACTATGATCCCAAGATCACGGGAGAAAAAGATCTCTTTGATATGTTAGACAACATCACTTGCGAAAAGCTGGCTAATATAAATGGTCAGGGTCGCGAAAACGGCGGAGGAAATGGTGGCTGGAACCTGGCAGGAAAGGTCTTTGGTGCCATAGGCATCGTCGCTGTATTTATTCCTTTGATGCCGGGGATTCCCCTGTTATTATTGGCCGCTTTTTGTCAGGAAAAGGCAGATGGAAGCACAACCTGATTTTAGCGTTAAGCACTTTACTCCCGGCCGTCTCCGGGTGGCGTTTCCCACTCTTGTATCCAATAAAGAGCTGACCCGGTGTATGAAGCTGCATTTGTCTAAAGGGCGTGGGGTAACCCGTGTGACCACAAATCATTACTGCGGCAGCATAACGATTTATTATGATCCCAAAATCGCTCAAGAAGAATCTTTTTTTGACATGTTAAAAAATGTCACATGGGAAAACCTGGCTCGATTGGACGATCAGGTCTCAAAAGAGAAAGAAGGGAAGGCTGCTGAGAGTCAGTCTCTAAAGAGCAGAAGAAAGAAAGGCTTCTTAAATTTATGGAATCTGGCAGGCACCTTTTTTGTCGGTGCCGGAATCCTTGGTGTATTTCTGCCCCTGTTGCCCTCAGTGCCCTTGTTGTTGTTAGCCGCCTTCTGCTATTGGAAAGGTTCGCCAAAGTTTTACAACTGGCTTATCAATCTTGGGTCTGTGGGTAGATTGATCAAGGATTTTCGCGAGGGAAGAGGGCTCCCGGTCAAGGCCAAATTTCGTGCAATTTTGTATTTGTGGATTTCCATCGGGATTTCGATCATCCTGTTGGTCTCCAACATGGCCCTGAGAATAACCCTGGTGCTCGTTGGCATCGGTGTTACCATTTATATCCTGCGAATCAAGACCTCCGATTGAGGTCCGGAAGAGGTGTTGAACTTGGGCACACTGCTTTCGAGATATTGCGGGGGCATCATAGACCCGAGAGTCAGGTATATTCTGGCCATCATCATCGGTCTGCTCGTCTATTTCCTTCTCCCCCACAAAATAAGATTTGAAATCCGATTACTCCTGGCCTGGGATGTGGGTGTGCTCCTTCTCCTTTTTATTATCCTGATGATGATGAAGAAAACGAATGCCCGGGAGACATTGGAGCGTGCCCAGCGGGAGGAGCCGAGTAATATCGCAACACTGTTATTCGCGGTTTTTATCTCCGGTGCATCCATGGTGGTGCTCGCTTTCATGCTCAACGATGGCCAGAGGTGGAAGGCGGTTCCGGCAAATGTTCACCTGGGGCTCTGTACCGTGGCCATCTTTTGTGCCTGGTTTCTCCTGCATACTTTTTTTGCACTCCATTATGCCCGCATGTATTATGACGAGATCGATGGAGAATCAGACGTCAATTACAAAAAAGGGCTGGAATTCCCGGGGGGCGAACTCGTGGACTACTGGGACTTCATGTACTATTCCTTTACTATTGCAATGTGTTACCAGACCTCTGATGTCTCCATATCAAGCGCCCCCATGCGGAGACTGACTCTCATTCACTCGATCCTCTCCTTTATCTTTGTTGCCCTGGTTATCGCACTGGTCGTAAATGTCGTCTCCAATCTTGTTTAACAACCGATATGGTATCTGAACCAGCCCTCCTTTCCAGACATGATTCCCAATTCCTTTTTTCTAAAACATATTTGAGACAAAACATCCGCCACCGCCTCCGGAAAGACCTTGCCGGCTGATGGTAAAGGTCAATAAGGATGTAAAGTTGAGGTTATTCGTTTCTTTGTCCCAAACCAAGACCTGGCATTTATAGGATGAGCCACGTGGAAGCTTTACCCATTCGGGGATGGTGACAGAAGTTTCGGTGCTTCTCTCTGAGGTATACCATTTGATTCTTTCTGAATAGTCATGAATACGAAGCTGATAATAGTAGGTACCGTTCCCCTCTGCAGGCGCCCAGGTAAATGTCGGCGTGTTGACATAGACATAAGCGTTTTGCGCAGGGCTCCGCGATTCTTCTGAAACCGCCGGGACAGGATTGTAGCGATATGTTTGCGTTGCCGTGGCCGTGTTCCCTTCTTTGTCACGAATCTCGAATCTGTAAACCCCATCAGGGATCGGGATATCTGTATAGGTTATGTCGAGATAAAGGGCGGGTGTATCAAACCTGCACTCGACCTGGTTTAACTCGTATACGATGGAATCAGGGCCGGTTACCCTGAGGTAATCCACACTCCAGCTGGCGATGGCAATATCCACCACCCCAAGCCAGTTTCCAGTGATTTCTTCCAGGGGATATGAAAGGACATATTTGTTGGTTATTTCTTTGAGGCCTTTTGTGCCGGTGAAAAAGAACCGGGCCCCGGTTTGTCTCCGGTTCTGTGGGTCGGTAGCCCTGTCCCAGGTCCTGACGACCCACCGATAGGGTGTGTTGGGCTGCAGCAAACCTTCTGGGACGGTATAAGAGGTGTCTTTGGAGTGCGGGCTGTGATACCAGACTGCCCTGGAACCGTAATCCTGAACAAAGACCTGGTAATAGACATCAGCCCCTGCAATCGGATCAAAGTTGAGGGTCGGAGTAGTGGCCCCCACATAGGCCCCACCCAAATCAATTATCACTAATTGCATTGTCACACTTCAAGGCCTGAATCCACTCGTCATAAGGCCATAGAGCCGGCAAGGAAGAACAATCAACAATTTCCTTACGGGGATCGAATCCAACTGAAGGTCGTTGATTTTAGAAAACTGGAAATCTATTGACAATTCGGATTTTAAGGTGATGATAGGATTCCCCATATTTAGGGTGAAGGAGTAAAAAAACCTTCGATGGAAGGGTATGAAATTCTATGACAATGATACGTAACTTCAGCATCATCTCCCATATCGATCACGGAAAATCTACCCTTGCCGATCGTCTTATCCAGCGTGCCGGACTGGTCAGCCAGCGCCAGTTTCACGACCAGATCCTGGACAGCATGGACCTCGAACAGGAAAGGGGGATCACCATCAAGAGCCATACCATCACCCTTCCTTATACCGCTGGGGAAGGAGAAGAATACGAGCTTAACCTGATTGATACCCCCGGACACGTGGATTTTTCCTATGAGGTATCCAGGGCCCTCTCCTGCTGTGAAGGCGCATTGCTCCTGGTGGACGCCTCTCAAGGGGTGCAGGCCCAGACCCTTTCCAATGTCTACATGGCGCTGGATCACGATCTCGCCATCATCCCGGTGATCAACAAGATCGACCTCCCCTCCGCCGATGTTGACCGTGTAAAGGAACAGATCGAGGCCGAACTGGGCCTGGATTCGGAATCAAGCATCCTCTGTTCCGCCAAAGAAGGAATTGGTATTGAAGCGATACTGGAGGCCATCGTAGAGCAGATCCCCCCGCCGGCCGGGCAAGAGGAAGATCCATTGGCAGGCCTCATTTTTGATGCGCGCTATGACTCTTTCCGGGGGGTGATCATCAGCTGCCGTCTTTTTAACGGAAGGCTTAAGGCCGGAGATATCATCCGCCTGATGTCCAATGATGCGACCTATAAGGTGGAGGAGGTGGGGATCTTCCGTCTTCAAAGAGAGGCAAGGCATGAACTCTGCGCCGGAGCGGTGGGGTATATCATTTCCGGGATAAAGACTGTACGCGATACCAGGATTGGGGATACCATCACCCTTAATGCCCGGTCGGCCCCGGCGCCACTCCCCGGCTTTAGAGAGGTGAAACCCGTCGTCTTTTCCTCTCTCTACCCCATCTCCTCTGAGGATTATCAATCCCTGACCGAGGCGCTTGAGAAATACATACTGAATGACGCGGCCCTGGTCTATCAGAAGGATTCGTCTGCTGCTCTTGGGCAAGGCTTCCGGTGCGGATTTCTGGGACTCCTTCATCTGGAGATCGTGCAGGAAAGGCTTGAGAGGGAGTACGATCAATCTTTTGTTATGACCGTTCCCAGCGTTCAATACCAGTTCACCCTCAAAAAGGGGGAGACAATCACCGTTGACAATCCACTGTACTATCCTGACCCTGTCTCCATCGAGAGCGCTGCGGAACCCTTCATCAGGGCAAATATCCTCACCCCGGAACGGTATATCGGGGCAGTGATCAAGCTCTGCATGGAGCGCCGCGGTGTCAATTCCCAATTCAGTTACCCGACCCCGGGCCGCGTCGAGATCCTCTTTGACATGCCCCTGGCCGAGGTGATTGTCGATTTCTACGATAAACTCAAGACCATCACGCAGGGATACGGTTCGTTTGATTATGAACTCGTCGGCTACCGGAAGAGTAACCTGGTGAAGCTGGATATCCTGGTCAACGGGGAGAAGGTTGATGCCCTCTCCCTCATCGTCCACAACGACCGCGCCAGGGAGTGGGCCTTACGGGTGTGTAATAGACTCAAAGAAGAAATCCCCAGGCACCAGTTTAAGATTGCCATCCAGGGTGCAATTGGCGGGAAGATCATCTCCCGATCCACGATTTCACCCTTCCGAAAGGATGTAACGGCCAAGTGTTATGGCGGCGATGTCACCCGAAAACGCAAGCTTTTGGAAAAACAGAAGAAGGGGAAAAAGAGGATGAAGATGGTCGGCTCGGTGATGATCCCCCAGGGCGCATTCGTGGCCGTCTTGAAGGCGGAGAATGAATAAGCCCTTGATCCCAGGTCTCTACGTCCACGTCCCGTTCTGCAGGACAAAATGTCCTTACTGTGCATTCTATTCGATACCCTCTCTTTCCCTCGTACCAGAATGGATGGAAGCCATCCAGAAAGAGATTCTCAGGTGCGAGGAGATGTTTCCCGGCTTTGACTCCCTCTACCTGGGAGGGGGAACGCCCACGGTCCTGAACCCTGGGCAATGGTCGGGTCTGATGGAAACCCTTTACAATCACCTTCCTTTTTCACCGGATAGCGAAATCACCGTGGAGGCCAATCCCGACGGCATCACCCCGAACCTGGTGCACCTTCTCCGCAGGCTGGGTATAAACCGAATCAGTCTTGGCATCCAGTCCTTCAACGACCGGGAGCTTGATTTCCTCAGAAGACGCCATACTTCTCACGGAGGGATGGGGGCGCTCGAATGCCTCAGAAATTCCGGGTTTACCAACATAGGGGTGGATCTCATGTTTGGGCTTCCAGGGCAGACGGAAGGAGACTGGCTTGCCACCCTGAGGCAAGCCCTTGATTTTGTGCCGGAACATATTTCGTGCTACGAATTCACGATCGAGGAAGGGACCCATTTCGGAAAGATGCGGGATAGGGGCATGATACGGCCCCCGCAAGAAGAACGGGTGAGGGCATTATTCCTCCTCACATCTCGCTTCCTTGAAGCGGAAGGGTACCTCCACTATGAGATCTCAAACTATGCCAGGGGGAGAGAAAACGTCTGCCGCCACAACATGAAATACTGGCAGCATGCCCCCTATCTGGGACTTGGGCCTTCGGCACACTCTTACCGGGAGGATTCGCGGTGGTGGAACCTGGCATCCGTTGAAGACTACTGCCAGGCCCTCAGCCGGGGAATGGCACCGGTGGCGGGCCGAGAAACCCTTTCCGGAGAACAGCTCTATCTGGAGGACCTCCTGCTCGGCCTGAGGACCATGCATGGGGTTGAACTCAAGGTCGTCAGCCACCGGCCTCAGGTCGAGAGAGTCCTGGGGGATTTGAAGCGAGCAGGGCTGGTACGGGTCGAGGAAGGGAGAATCAAGCCCACCCGTGCCGGTTTTCTTGTGGCTGACAGCCTCCCCCTCCTCTTTTAGTCAAAGAGTTTGTTAAGAATCGCAACGGCTTCAGCCGCGTCCTCGGCATAGTAATCTGCACCGATCTCCCTGGCAAATTTGGCTGTCACGGGGGCCCCTCCCACCAGGCAGGTGATACGGTCCCTCAGACCACTGCCTTCGAATAACTCAATGACCGTTTTCATTCCAGGCATACTCGTTGTCAACAAACTGGAGAGGCCGATCACCTGTGCACCTCCCTCGGCGGCCTCGAGAAATCGTTCGTGCGGGAGGTCTACCCCCAGGTTCTCAACCTGAAACCCTGCCCCTTCCAGCATAATTGCCACAAGGTTCTTACCTATGTCATGGTGGTCTCCCTTCACCGTCCCAATCGCCACCTTGACGTCCTTGCCATGTTCGCCAGTGACCAGAAAGGGCCTCAGGGCATTCATGCAGGTCTGCATGGTGGCTGCCGAGCGCATTACCTCAGGCACATAGTACTCCCCTTTGCGCCACAGTTCGGCCACCACGTTCATGGCCGGGACAATAGCCTCGTCCACGATGGCAGGTGCCGAAATGCCCCCGTTGACAGCTTCCGTTGCCAGGCCCGCTATTTCATTCTTCTGCCCCTTTACAACCGCTTCATGTAATCTTCTAAACCAGTCCATGATAATCCCCTGCTCTTATCTTTTGTACGCTGGAGAAGCTTTGGATTAATCTTTAGATCTTTGCGCATGTTAACGGCTAGAACGCCCCGTACTCATGACATGCCTGGGTGAAGGCCTTTATGTTATCCAGGTTTGCCTGAAGAGGTATCTGGCATCCGGGTCCTATGACATATCTGGCCTCCCCACGGGCGATTTCAAGGCATTTTCTGGCCTCTGCCTCCAGTTGATCCGGGGTTCCCTCCACGAATAGTATCGGATTGACATTGCCAATGATGGTCGTCTTTCCACGGCCCAGTTCGAACAGCTTTTCGAGGGAAGAAGGGCCGTCAATGCTCAATCCATCAACGCCAAGGTCAATCAGATCCTGAAATATAGGATCCACATACCCGCATATATGAAATGCAATTTTTCCCCCCTCTTTATGGATCGCTTCTACCAGTCTTTGATGGTAGGGGAGGACATGTTCCCGGTATACTGCCGGTGATATCATGCTCATGCCCGCTGAAGGGTCTCCGATAAAGGGGAGGACGCCCAACTCCATCACGGCCAGACACCTGGCGATCACGGTGTCAGTCGTGTATTTCATCAGATCATGAAGGAACGGCTTATCATCATACAAATCTTCCATGGCTTCATTGGCCCCGCGCAACTCCAGGGCAAAGCTCCATGGGCCTCCTATCATGGTGGTCACATGGTATTCCGAGAATACCTCTACGCATTTCTCGCACATATCCAGATGCGCGCTGAAGAGTGGGTCTTCTCTCGGTAACCGGACCGACCACCTGGGAAGTTTTTCTTTGATATCTGTTTTCTTGATACTCATGGGCTTGCCCATCAGTTTTCTGAAGGCCTCTTGGGCGTCCGGCATGAGGGGATTGAGCGGGACAAATAATGCATCTGAGTCAAGCTCTTTGCATGTGACTTTTGCTGTTTCCAGGGCCGCGTCGGGCTGGGTCAGGAACTGCTCAAGTGTATACCCGGCACGCTCGGCATAGTGGCCCCCCAAAATCAGTAAAACAGGCTGCCGATCCAGTTTTTCGCCGTTGAAGGCGGCTTCCATACGTTGTTTTCCCGTGAAAGATCCTTCTGTCATTCTATCCCCCCTTCCTTGTATGTACCTTTCGGCGGTTTGGTCAAGCGCTGAAGTTCGGTGTCCTCTTTTGGAGGAAGGCCTCTATTCCTTTTTTGGTCTCCCCGGTATAAACGACCTCCTGCATGAGTTCCGGTTCACAGATGAACATATTTCCAAACCCTTCCATGGAGGCCCCGAGGGCGATCTTTTTGGTCAAACGGATGCAGGTGGGGCTTCTGGATCCGATTTTTTTGATGAATTCATGGGTGGCCTGCATCAACGAATCCTCAGGGACAACCTTGTTGGCCAGATTCAGTCTATAGGCCTCTTGGGCCGGAATGGGATCGCAGGTCATAATGATCTCCATGGCCTTGGATGCGCCTACCATCCTGACCAGCCTTGGGGTACAACCCCAGGTGTAGTAGGTCCCCACGTTGGTCTCCGGGACGATGAAATAGCTTTCCTGAGTCATGATGCGGAAATCGCAGGCCTGGGCCACAGCCATTCCCGCACCACACACGATTCCCCGCAAGGCCGCCACCGTCACCTGCTCCAGACTTTGGAGGCTCCGCATCAGTTCGTGCCCTGCGAGCTGATGGATCCGGGCATCTTCGGCCTTGAACTCACCGCTTCCAACCTCGCTCAAATCGGCCCCTGCAGAAAAATGGTCTCCCTTTGCCGTAAGAATAACGAATCGCGCAGACCTGTTGTTGCGCAAGGAATGCCAGACGTCGATCATTTCCTCCATCATCAGTCTGTTAAAGAGATTCAGTTTTGGGCGGTTAAGGGTGACCGTAACGATCTCGTCTCTTTGCTCAAATATCAGAGTCTCGTAACTTTCCATTTATCCCCCTATTCTGGAAGAAATCCACCTCCTGTTCCATTACTCCGGAAGGCGATTCAAAACAGAAGCTTACTCCCCTTCAGGGTTAACGCGATACCACCCGCTTTGGGTGAGGATTGCCTATTTTTTATTGAGCCCTTAAAATGTGAAGCGGTGCACAAGCATAAAGACAACACTGCGCTGTTTGCAGTCCGCCTGGGCTGAATAGTCATGTGCAGGGCTTGGCCCGGCTGTCATGTGGTCCTGTTTGCTATTGTGACACAAGTGCTGGGTAAAGTCCAGAGCCAGGGTCGCCACAGATCCCGCATTCTGTTCTGACTTTTCTGCCAACATGCTTATGTTTAAATAAAGAAAGGTAGGAGATTTGGATTGTCTGTCGAGAAATATCATCTATCTCATAATTAGGATTTTCGTAACACTTTAGCCGTTTGAAACCCGGGGAATGGAGATTCGGAACCCCTATTCCCCTGTCTCAGTTCTAATTTTGAAGAAAGCTAATACTACAGCGACACTTTTCAGGTAACCATGTGAAATTTAATATAAAACATGCCGATGGTCCCTTTACGGCGTCATTCCGGCGAAAGCCGGAATCCAGTATTATTTTCACGTCCATAGTGTTCCTGGATGCCCGCCTTCGCGGGCATGACGTGCATAATAAGCGCAAAGTGTCGCAGTAGTACTAAGGGCTTGCGCAGAAATAACTTCACATTTTCGCATCCCATCTTCGGCCGCACCTCAATCGCAAGATCCTCGAAATAGTACTACTATTCCTGT
>CAZXCQ010000068.1:0-23998 GCA_964639275.1 uncultured Desulfobacteraceae bacterium
GCGATAAGCCTGCCAAGCGGATGAGGATCGCCCCTGAAATCCCCGGCTCCATTTCCGCCACGTACCCCACGCGCTGCCCAGCTTGCCGTAAGCGCTCAACTATGGGACCGTCTATACTCTAATCCGCCAAGAATTTCATACAGCCGCCTCAGCAATCGGGTACACCACATCCGCACGCAAAGCCTCGGCAGCAAACGTAAGCGCAGCCTGGATCGCTTGACGGGTCAATCGAGGATGAGCCTCAAGGACCTGTTCGACGGTTTCTCCGGCCGCTAGTTTCTCCAGAATCAGCTCAACTGTGATACGGGTCCCCGCAACCACAGGTTTGCCCATCATGACCTTCGGGTCCGATACAATCCATTGCCTTTCCATGATTCTATCCCCTCATCCGTGGCACCCATGCACTACCATAGGCCAGTTTCATATCTTTCATTTTTTATGGTATCCAAAATTTCTAATAAACTCAGCGTCATGTCCTGTTTCGGTCTTTATACCTTAATCATTCGCTCCAACAAACCAAAGGCCAAGAACTTTAGACGGTGGATGACCCATGAGGTCCTACCTACCCTGAGAAAGACCGAGGTTTATGTGATGCCGGGGGCGAAGTTGCGCGATGAAAACCGCCGTTTGCTGGCCTCGGCAAGAAAGATCGAGCGTGCAGGGAGGATCTTTAAGACGACGCTATCCATGGCAAAGACCGCCGGATTTAAGGGTAAATCAGCGGTTGTCCGGGCCATCCTGCGGGATCTGATCAATGCCGAGATTCCAATGAACGGTGATGGCACGATCAAGATCGGAGATCTATTGAATCTGGATGAGATTCCTCCAAGGAAGGATATGGCGCTTAAAGATTGCGGGTTAAGGATCACAAAGGACGGGCTCTTTATCCATCCTCCGACTGTGAATGAGCATCTCCTCAAGGGATGTAGATGGCTTACCCGGGATATGACTGAGGCGCTTTGTGCGCTCCCCAACGTACAAAAAAAGATCGTTCGGATTCATGGCATTAGTATGAGGGGTGTGCTCATACCTTTGGATATGGTGCGGGAAGGGGGTGAGATTGATGAAACATAAAGGCATCGACCATCGCGTCATTCCGATCCGAAAAAAGACAAGGAAAATAGAGATTGATTTGAATCAATTAACACCCAAAGAGGAAGAGGCCTTAATCGAAGAGATGGCTGAGCGAATGATCGATGTTGTTTGCGCCAATGCCCTCAGAAGGACAAGACAAATCTTGCAGGATTTACAAGGAGAATTTTTGATACCTGAAGATGTTGTTACTATCAAATATGACGTAAATTTTGTGGCAAATGATCTTTATCAGATTATTGCCAGGGAACGAAGGAAGATTCATTAAGATCATAGAATAATTATTCAACGTTGTGGCGGGTAAATGCAATGGCACTTACCCGCCACTATTTTATAACCGTAGCATTAGATGACATGAATCTCAAAGTCGCCCCTCTGGAGGGTGGTATCACAGGCCTTCGGTGGGTTGATCTACATATTTCCAAATATCGGTATGTATTATCCAGTGGAAGGAGGAGCAATGTAATTTTTTGTCTTTTCCTTGTACTGGACTTGATAGATTTGGGAGGATGTTTGTTCAGGCTCATGGTATCGAGGCGGTTCTTTCATTATGAATGACGGACTTTCCTCAAGAGAAGGAACAGGCTTACCTATTTCAAATCGTAATTGGCCAAATGGAACAACTTTTATTTCTACATTAATTGGCATGATTATTCTCTCCTTTGAATATTTTCATTTTTTTCTTTCCACTTTCCACCGAAACTTCTTCCGTCAATACCCACAATTGGCGATTGACGAATTATCTCCTGTTGAACTATTTGGGGAACTGCCTGAGAAATTTGGCCCATAAGTTGCTGGATTATCTGCTGAAAGTTTTGCGGCAATTGTGCTGGATCAATGCCTGGAGGAAGTCCCAGGTTCATATTGATGTTAATTTGTGGATTTGGAGGCACTTGCCGCTTTCTGCGGAAAACAGAAGTAAGCTCGAATATATCCACCTTACAAATGCTTTCGATAACAGCCAAAGGAAAATTATCAATTGTTTGCTCCTCTTTATTTTCTCGAGTAAGCAGCTCTTCTGGGTCAATCGGTTCGGTAAGCTTTAACAATCGCTCATATTCTTGATAAAGATCCCATATTACTGTCTCAATGCTCTCATCTGGTTTGTCAACGGAGAGGCCTAGTTGCATTGCTTCTTCTCTTCCAATTGCATGGCCATGTGAATACATCTTCTCTGTTAATGCCTCAATAATAGTGCCTATTTTGGCCTCTTCAATTTTTTCCTTTCTTGACGTTAATAACTTCCGCGCTACAAGTCTAATATGAGAATATTGCCTATTAACGCTCCCAAGGGTTAGAGGAGTTAGATGATTTGCTAACTGTGATACAACTTGTGCTAGAGCAGATTGGTCCGTGATGTTCGCCCGCTCCCTCATAAATGAAATATAGGACGAGACATCTTCAACGCTTATCTCAGGCGGTGGCACCGTAGCTTCTCCAATGACAGCTCTCACAAGTGTAGGGTCAATTGGACTAAGTTCTGCCTTTTTACCCATTACGATTTTATCAGAACCTAACGCAATCATTGTGCCAGCGCTATGGGCTTTATAAGGGATCAAAACAGATAATTCATTGCAAAATTCACGAATCATTGTTACTATACGCCAAGGAACGCTTACATCGCCTCCTCTAGTGTAAAGAAATAGGTCTATTCTTTCCGTTATTGGTTCAACCTCTTTCAAAGCCAAAAGATGTTTATATAATGGAAGTACAGCATCCTCAGCTATTTGTGAAGGAAAGGGTCTTCTATCACCAGTAAAATACACAAGCACCTTAGATTCTCGCAATTTTTGGATTCCTTGGATAAGATCCAATCTTTCATTTCTTTCACTCATATATCTTTCTCCTCAGAGCTATATTATCCTATACATAATGTATTTGTCTAATGTTACCGCATTGCCCAACACTGAGCTGAGGGGCCGGGCTAGTAAGTATGTGGCTATACTGCCATATAAGAAGGCAGCTTGATCCTTATTTTAAAAGCCCCGCTTTTTGCCCGGTCCCACTCCAGCGTGATGTTCGGTGGTCCTTTGTTTTGACCTCACTCAAAACATACGCGGAAAAGCTCCTTCCGGGACCGCCTATCTAATAATTTCCAATTTGAATAATACTGCTGGGGGCTCGTCATACTTACCTGAATCACCCCAAACCGACCCTTGGAATTCGGGTATCCGGTATTTCCAGTCATACGTGTTGATTTTTTTGGGTAAAGTAAATCGGAGATCGTTGTTGAGAGCTTGTAAAATAGGAGCTTCTTTCAAAAAACCTTTTGGGTATACGATAAAACCACTGAGCCTTTTATCCTCAAAAACCGGTTCAATCTTTTCGATATAAGCTGTCGCTTCTCCGGATTCCGAATGAAAAGTCCCATTTTCGTCAAAAATTAGAAAAGGAAGGCGGATATCATCAGCAACCTTTTTTATAAATTTTGGGTCGTTTACTGTCATTTCTATCTTTTTGTTAATTGAGTCATTCATGTAAAAAAAGACAGCTAAAATCAATCCCGCCACACCAATAATAATGCCTATTATAGTACCTGCGCTCATAACCTATTTCCTCATTTTGTTATTTGACACCGAATATTTCATAATAACTAATCGGCGTGTTTTTGGTCCCTATTGGAATGTTATCCAGCCAGCTAGATAGGAGCCCATATGGAACAAAAATGGCCTAATTTTTTGGAAAGCCTTGAATTGTACTCATTTTACCATAAGTTCAAAAGAAAAACCATTGTCAAGCTTTTTTTTCGGTTTTGAAAATTTTATTGGTAGGAAATAGATGGTAATTCAAAAATTAATGTCTTTCCTGACCCTTCTCTGAAAAAACCTATGGTATAGAAGGGAGGCGTAAGGTGTAAGGCTTGCCCGCCAATCCCAGGCGTCAGCAGGCGGGCTTTAGACTTTCGGTTTTCGCCCTTGACCGGACTTCAGGAATTTCTCTCGCTTTCTGGCTGTCTTATAATCATAAAATTTCTCTGTGTGGAGAACAAAGAACTCTTCCAGCAGTTGCCCGCCTTTAGTCCTTTTTGAGCGATGCTCATGAAGTCGTCGGGAAAGGTTGTTGGTTACGCCAACATACCGTTTACCGGACTTGCCTTTTAGGACATATAAGACGATCACTGAGAGGATCTGAGATCTATTTGGCTGGTGGAGGCGGGGGGAGTCGAACCCCCGTCCGGAAATATTCCACTAGGGCTTCTACATACATAGCCCGATTCTTGATTTTCACCCCAATGCTCGCCACCGGGCAAGGCTCCCAAGGGGTTATCCCGTGTTGATTTTCGCCTTGCCGCCCCACGGGTCGGGCGGGTCAGCTAGCCTGCTAGTCGACGCCCTATCCGGTCCCGCAGGCTAAGACCGGGAGGACGCTAGCCATCTTATGCGGCTAGTGCATACGCATAATCGTCTGCGTTTACTTTAACCCACCTGTTTTGCGAGCAGATGGAACCTCGGTATGCAACCCCAGCTTCAACTATCCCCGTCGAAACCAGTTCGCCCCCTTTAGAAAGGACGTCTATATGTTAACCATATTTTCGGGAAATGTCAATGCCTCCCGCGTCTCCTGGCCTCATCCACCTCCTTTTTCAATTCCTTCTCCTTTAGTGCCTTTCGTTTGTCATATTTCCGCTTTCCCTTTGCCAGGGCAAGCTCTACCTTTGCCTTGCCCCTTGAAAAATAGACCTTTGTGGGAATCAGGGTATATCCCTTTTCTTCGGTCTTTCCGATCAAACGTCTTATCTGCCTCTTATTCAAGAGCAGCTTTTTTGTCCTTATGGGATCTAACGGCACATTGTGGGCGTGTAGGTAGGGAGTAATATGCATTTTGTGGAGAAAGACCTCGCCATTTGTTATCTTTGCATAACTTTCCACCAGGCTTCCCCGTCCCTCCCTCAGGGACTTTACCTCCGGGCCCAGGAGAACAATCCCCGCCTCCATGACTTCGTCAATAAAGTAGTCGTGTGAGGCCTTTCTGTTCTGGCAGACAATTCTGTTTTCAGTAGAGACCTTGACCATTGATGCACCGTAAGACGTCATTTTTGCAGACGATTAGAAATTTTGTAACATTTTAACTTTTTGAAACCCGGGCAATGGCGATTCCGAACCCCCATTCCCCTGTGCAAGTGCCAATTTTGATGAAAGCTAAATTGGTACGAAATTCTCTCAAATAGGTTTTTGCGAGACCATCAAGGCCCTTTTCAGGTATTCAGGTATCCCTTTTCATCCAGTTCGGGCAGCAATTTCTTCATCCGATCCAGGATATATGTTCGGACCTCCGTGGCTGTATTGAGTCTTGTCACATTCTCAAAATCCCTATGGGCCTCTCCGAGAGACATGGAGCGGATGAGGTTCTTTATGAGGGGAATGGCCCTGGGATTCATGCTGAGTTCGGTGATGCCCAGCCCGAGCAAGATGGACACGCAGAGCGGGTCACCAGCCATCTCACCGCAGAGGGAGACAGGGATCCCGGCACTTTGCCCGGCAGTGACGACCTGCTGGATCATCTTGAGAATCGCCGGGTGAAAGGGTTGGTACATGAAGGCCACGTGTTCGTTGATCCGGTCAATGGCCAGGGCATACTGGATAAGGTCATTTGTCCCGATGCTAAAAAAGTCCACATGATGGGCCAGGATATCAGCTACGGCAACGGCCGACGGGATCTCGATCATGATTCCTATCTTTATGTCAGGGTCATACCCCACCCCCTGACTATCCAATTCGCCTTTGACCTGCCCTAAGATCTTTTTGGCATCGAGGACTTCCTGCAGGCCCGATATCATCGGGAACATGAGCTGAACCCTGCCGTAGGCACTCGCCCTGAGGATGGCTCGCAGTTGACTCTTAAAGATCCCCGGTTCTTTGAGAGAAAACCGTATGGCCCTGAGGCCAAGCGCGGGATTCATCTCCTTGGTTATATAGAGCTCAGAGGCGAACTTGTCCCCTCCCAGGTCCAGGGTCCTTATGGTCACGGGGGCCGGGGCGATAATTTCGGCAACCTCACGATAATCTTCAAAGAGCTCCTCTTCGCGGGGGGCCCCTGGGCTTCTCAGATACAGAAATTCGGTCCTGTAAAGGCCAATCCCCTCCCCACCATAGTCCTTGGCCGCTGCAACCTCCTCCAAAAATTCGATATTGGCCAGAACGTCCACTTTGTGGCCGTCGAGGGTCTCTGCCGGAAGGTGGCTTATCCGGGTGATGGCGGATTTGTATTTTTCACGCCGAAGCTGTTTTTCCTGGTAGAGGATAATGGCACTATCATCGGGGTTGATGATCACCTCACCGGTGTTGCCGTCAACTATCAGGAGATCCCCTTGCCGCACCAACTGGGTGGCTGATTCAAGGCCCACCACCGCCGGGATATCCAGGGACTGCGCCATAATGGCCGTATGAGAAGTCCGGCCCCCTATATCTGTTATAAACCCCATGACCTTGCTGATATTGAGTTCGGCCGTATCGACCGCTGAAAGATCATGGGCGACGATAATCATACGCTCCCGAATCTGGACCAGACCCTGTTCGGCCTCTCCCGCAAGGTTTCTCAGTATCCTCTCTGTGACGTTCTCCACATCGGTGATCCGGCTCTTGAGGTATTCGTCATTGATCTGCTCGAAGACCTCCCTTGTCTCTTCAAGGGACTGCTTGAGTGCCCATTCGGCATTGATCTTTTCATTCAGGATCTTGTTGATCGTCGAATCAACGATCATACTATCGCGGAGGATCATCAGGTGGCTGTCCAGGATAAAGGCATACTCTTTGACTTGCTTGGGCAGCTGGTTTCTGAGTGTTACAATCTTTTCCTCTTCAACGCGCAGGGCCCCCTTGAATCTCTCGACCTCCCTGTTGAGCTGTTCCTCGTCGATAAGGTACTGGTAGACGATCTTGACCCGCGACTTGTCCACTAGGTGCGCCTTGCCAATAATAATGCCAGGAGATGCTGGAATCCCTTCTAGGCTTTTTTGCCCGGCAACACTGTCCGTCATCTATCTTCTCCGAATCTCTCCTCAAAAAGCCCGCTCAGCTCTTGCATGAAATCGTCCGCATCCTTTCCCACAATCCGGGCCTCTATCTCGGTGCCCTTGGGGCATTCAAGGGCGATTATGGATAGTATATTTGAGCCATCTGCCTCTTTTGTATCTTTTTTTAGGGAGAGATGGGAATCAAATTGTCCGCCCAACGCCACTATCTTGGCAGCAGCCCGCGCATGCAACCCTAGGCTGTTGCCGATCCTGAATTTTCTCACCAGTTCCATCCGAATCAGATCTCCTCGGAAAGGCCTTTTCTGACAAGACATTCCTTATAAACCTGCCTGTAGGCCAGGCCCTTTTGGCTTGAAATGATACTTGCTATCTCTTTGACACTCATTTTTTTCTCGGCCAACAGCTGGTCTATCCGACCAAGGGTATCCTGAGTCATGGGCTGAACGTCCTTTTCCTCTCCGCTACCCTCCACCACTAATGTAAACTCCCCTTTTATCCTACTGCGTGGCGTCAGATGCCTCAAGATATCGCTCACAGTTCCCCTCCTGACCTCTTCGAATACCTTCGTCATCTCTCTAAGCATTACCATCTGCCGATCACCCAGTATCTCCCCTAGATCGGTGAGCATGTCTCTGACACGGTGAGGGGCCTCAAAAAAGACCATGGTACGGGGTTGGGCGATCAGCTTTCTCAATTCACCTTTTCTCCGACTTCGTTTGTTGGACAAAAATCCCAAAAAAAGAAACTGTTCTGTGGCCAGACCTGAGACTGAAAGCGCTGCACTTAGGGCGGATGCCCCCGGAATCGGCGTGACCCTTATCTCTTCTTCGAGTGCCCTGTTGATCAGGTGGACACCGGGGTCCGAGATGCCCGGTGTGCCTGCATCCGTGACTAGGGCAAGGTCAAGACCCGATTTGAGTCGCTTGATGAGGTCAGGGGTCTTGGCGTATCGGTTGTGCTGGTTATAGCTGGAAATTCTTGTCTTTATCCCATAATGCCCGCACAGGCCCCTTGTATGGGTCACATTTTCGGCGGCGATCATATCGACGGTCTTGAGAATCCTCAAGGCCCTCAACGTGATATCCTCCAGGTTCCCTATCGGTGTCGAGACCGCATAGAGGGTACCGCATCCTGGATTGCGGATTGCGGATTGCGGATTGCGGATTTGCAAATTGGGGATTTTGAGATCTGTCCTGCTCTCGGCTTTCATTATCACGATCACTAATAAGCCAGATCAAAGGCATTCTTGATCACTTCGATCTGCTCTTTGTCTCTCCCGAGGCAGACCGCCACCACATCAAACCTTGCCTTGACCCCGTAGCAGCCATTGGATTTCATATAGGCAAGGGCGACCTTGGAGAGCTGCCGTTTTTTCTTCGCATCCACCGCCTCTTTGGCATAGGCAATGGATTTGCCTCGCCTCGTCTTGATTTCTACAAAGACCAGGGTATCACCATCCCTTGCGATGAGATCGATCTCCCCCAGAGGGCATCGATAGTTCCGGACGATCTTCTTGTAGCCGAGGTCTTTGATCTTTTTTAGGGCCAATCCCTCACCCAACTCCCCCAGCTCAATCCTTTCCCTTGTCAAAACCAGGTACCCCCCTAAAGGACTTGCGATGGATCGGTGATGGCCCGTATTGTCTCAGGGCACTCAGATGGCGGCGTGTCCCGTACCCCTTATTCCTGCCAAAATCATAGATCGGGTACATCCGGTGATACGAATGCATGATTCTGTCCCGATAGACCTTGGCGACCACCGAGGCAGCCGAAATGCTTCGACTGATCTGGTCTCCCTTCTTGAGGCATCTCTGGGGAACCGGCAGCGGAATCATATGGATACCATCTACAAGCAAGAATTCTGGTTGTGGGTCCAGTGCCGACACGGCCTGCCTCATGGCCTCAAGCGTGGCCTTCAGGATATTGAATCTATCGATGTAGTCATGGGAAACAACCCCTATCCCCATGGCCAGTGCCCGGGCACAAATATCCGAAAAGGCCGTCTCTCTGGCCCCGGCGGTCATCTTTTTTGAATCCCGCACCCCGGCCAGAGCGATGCCATCAGGGATAATCACCGCAGCCGCCACAACCGGCCCGGCCAATGGGCCCCGACCGGCCTCATCGACCCCTGCAATCAGATCATATCCGGCCTTTCGAGCCAGCCCTTCATGGAAAAATGGATCGCATGTTGGGGAGATGAGGCTTTCAGAGAAAAGGAGGAGATTTTTGGGTGGACACACTCGTTTTCGTGTCTTTTCTATTTATTAAGGTCTCCAGCAAACCTTCAGAACAATCTGGAGATCTTACAACCGCTAAGGTCTCAACTCTTTGATACGGGCGGCCTTTCCTCTCAGTTTCCGAAGATAATAGAGCCGCGCCCTCCTTACCCTCCCCCTGGACACTATTTCGATCTTGTCAATAACAGGGGAATGGAGAGGAAAGATCCTTTCGACTCCAATGCCGTAAGACACCTTTCTGACTGTAAAGGTTGCGCAGGTATTCCCCTTTCTTTTTCTGATAACAACTCCCTGGAATACCTGAATCCGCTCCTTCTGGCCCTCTGTTATCCTTGCATGCACCCTGACCGTGTCTCCCGGTCCAAAATTGGGGATGTCAGCGCGCATCTGCTCCTTTTCAAGTGCTTCTATGACGTTCATATGTTCCTCCTGACTTCTATTCTTCTGTGGGGTTCGGGCCTGTCGGTCATTCAAAGTCTCCAACCAGTCGATCCAGAATAATGGCAGCGGCTGTCCTCACAGAAAGGTGGTTGTAGTCTCTCTTGCCTGAAATGGGGGCCAATATGTAATCAGCCCTTTTCATAACGGCCTGATCAAGCCCCCAGGCCGTTCCAAACAACAAAATGACAACCCGCTCTTCCAGGATAAGGACCCTTGTCAATTGGTAAGAGATCGCTCGACCCCTTTGCCTAGAGGCATCGGTTGCTATCACGAGAGGGTGTTCCCCCTCACTTTCTGTGATATCTTCGATCGCCTTCTCCAAAGAGGGGACTACCGAAACGAGCTCAAAGGCCTCTTTCCTGTGCCGATTATACCTGGCGCCGTATCCCTTGGTCCAGTGCCACCGGATCTGTTCCGCCAGTCCCTGCTGGTCATCGAGCGGAGTGACAACAATAAGCCGCTTGACATCATAGGTCTTGGCCGATCTGGCGATGTCATGAAGATCCACAGGGGTTATGGCTGAGGCAATTATTTCATGATTCCTGTTGTAGACAGGGTAATGAACCAGCCCGGCATAAAGACGCATTACGACTCGGAATCCCTACAACTTGATGAAATCATGGCCCCCCGGGACGTCTTTTTGAGTCTATCCAGAATCCGCTCATCTTCCGGGGTCAATCTCCCCTTTGCCAGGAGATCAGGCCTTCTCTCGGCTGTCCTCTTTAAGGACTCTGTCCTGCGCCAGAGGCGGATCTTTTCATGATCCCCGGACAAGAGAACAGGGGGGACCTCCTTTCCCTGGAAGACCCTGGGCCGGGTGTACTGGGGGTATTCCAGCAGGCCTTGTTCAAAGGAATCTTCAAGGTTTGATCTCTCTCCGCCCAGGACGCCAGGGATCAGGCGGCCGATCACCTCCATGAGGACCATGGCCCCCAATTCTCCGCCGCTCAGGATATAGTCCCCGATGGATAGTTCCCTGTCGATACTGGTCAACCGGATTCGCTCATCCACACCTTCATATCGGCCACAGACAAGAATAAGCTGATCCCACCCGGACAATTCCCAGGCCGTGGACTGATCAAGCCTTTTGCCCTGGGGACTCAGTAGGGTTACGGAGCTCCGCCCGCTTACCCTCTTGACCGATTTCAGGGCCCGATAAATCGGTCCGGCCTTCATGACCATTCCTTCTCCCCCGCCATATGGCCGGTCATCGGTGGTCTTGTGTCTTCCTCTGGCAAAGTCACGGATGTTGACCAGCCCGACATCCACCAAGCCCTTGTCTATGGCCCGCCCCAGTATCCCAAACCGGAGATAGGAGGAAAACATCTCAGGAAATATAGTGAGGACATCAAACCTCATTCAGGTCAAAGAGCCCCTCCATCTCTGAAATAATCATTGTTCGATTGTCTGGATCAATCTCCCGGACGACTTCGTATGTGGCAGGGACCAAGATCTCTCTGGTCCCCTGCTTGATCACGTATATATCGTTTCCCGCCGTAGGTATGATCTGAGAAATGGAACCCAGATATTCTCCTGAATCCAGGTAAACCTTGAGACCCAGCAGCTCGAACCAAAAAAACTCATCTTCTTCACGAATGAGGCCCTCTTTCCTTAGGAGGATTTCTGCCCCCTTATACTTCTCTGCCTGATCAATAGAGATCAGTCCTTCCAGCTCCATCAAGAAATTTCTTCCGTGAGGCTTTACGGATCTTACCCGGTACTCGTGGATTTTGCCGGAGACGAGTCTAAGGAACACATTGCCGCTCTCCAAAAATGACCTTTCAGAATCGGCAAAAGACATGATCCTGAGCAAACCCTCCAGGCCGTGGGGTCTTACTACCTTGCCCACAAGGAGGAGGCTGCCGGGTGAAACCTGTGTCAAGACTACTCGATGATTTCCAAAACTGATCTTTTATTTATCTTGGTGGAGGCGGCGCTGAGAATTGTCCTCATGGCCCTTGCTGTCCGTCCCTGCTTACCGATGACCTTTCCCAGATCGTCCTTGGCTACCTTCAATTCAATAACAGAGGTCTGTTCACCCTCTATCTCTGTGACGAAGACTTCTTCGGGCTTATCTACTAGCGCTTTAGCGATGTATGAAATTAAGTCCTTCATCTCAAATCACCTCCGTCTTTGATTTCACCACCTCGTCATCCCACTTTCCCTTTGAATTAAGACTTCACCGCCCCTCCCCCCTCTTTAGGAGGGCCTTAGCAGAATTGGAGACAAGAGCCCCTTTTTCGAGCCAGTACCTCACCTTATCTTGGCGGATATTTATCTCTTCCGGGTCCTTCATTGGATTATAGTAACCCAGTATCTCGAGGAATTTCCCATCCCGCGGTGCCTCCGAATCAGCGGCCACCAGACGATAAAACGGTTTCTTCTTGGCACCTATTCTCGCTAACCTGATCCTGACTGCCATATGTCTTGATCAACCTCCTGTATGTATTTCTGTTCGCCTTATCCAAAAAGGGAGGGTATGTTGAGATTGCCCTTTTTGGTAAAGCGCTCCATCATCTTTTTTGTTTGAGCAAAGTTTTTGAGGAGACGATTTACGTCCTGTACCGTCGTCCCGCTGCCCTTTGCGATCCTTCGTCTCCTGCTGCCGTTTATGGTCTTATATCTTCGCCTCTCCTCCTGGGTCATGGAATTTATGATGGCCTCCACCTTGACCAGTTCCTTTTCGTCCGGTTTGAGCTGCTTGAGTTTCTTTATCTGTCCCATCCCTGGCAGCATACCCAATATCTGCTCAAAGGAGCCGAGCTTTTTCATCTGTCTCAACTGGGATCGAAAATCCTCCAGATCGAATTCGCTTTTCCTGAGTTTTTTCTCTAACTTTCGGGTCTCTCTTTCATCAAATTCCGTCTGGGCCTTTTCAATGAGGGACAGCATATCTCCCATGCCCAGGATTTGAGAGGCCATTCTGTCCGGATGGAAGGGCTCCAGGGCGTCGATTTTCTCTCCCACGCCGATAAACTTGATGGGTTTACCGGTTACTGCCTTGATGGACAGGGCGGCACCACCCCTTGCATCGCCTTCCATCTTGGAGAGGATGACACCGGTGATATCCAGACGCCCGTTGAAGTGCTTTGACACATTGACCGCGTCCTGGCCTGTCATGGCATCGGCAACCAGGAGGATCTCAGCGGGGCTAACCTTTGCCTTGATCCGCACCAGTTCATCCATCATGGCCTCATCGATGTGAAGCCGGCCAGCCGTATCAATAACCAGGACATCGGCACCTTCAGTGCCGGCCCTAGACAAGGCGTCCACGCAGATCTCTTCCGGGCTTTGATGGGGCTCGGTCTGGTAAATGGGCACACGGATCTGTGTGCTCAATTTTTTTAGCTGAGCAATGGCGGCCGGCCTGTAGATATCTGCAGGGACGAGATAAGGGTGCCTCCCCTGCCTGTAGAGATACCTGGCCAGCTTCGCTGCCGTGGTGGTCTTGCCGGAGCCCTGCAACCCCACGAGCATCAGCGAATGGGGGGCCTTTCCCACGAGACGCAGCCCTTGCTGGGCCTCACCCATCAAGTTTGTAAGCTCCTCGTTGACGATCTTGATGAGTTGTTGCCCAGGCGTCAGGCTCTTAAGGACTTCCTGCCCCAAGGCACGTTGGCGTATGTCTTCTACAAACCCCTTGACTACCTTGTAATTGACATCCGCCTCCAGCAAGGCCAGTCGTACCTCTTTGAGGGCATCCTGGATGTTGTCTTCGCTCAGTCTACCGCGGCCAGTGACCTTCTTAAATACCGCGTCTAATTTTTCTGATAAGGTCTCAAACATGGCTGACAGATATTCTAAAAAGTCAAAACAATAAAGTTAACTCCAAATCCTTTCTTTTGTCAACAGAAATCCCTCCTCAATTCCAAGACACACAGCCTCTAAAATATTACCACATTTTTATTATCTTTTCATCAAAATATTGTGACTATTTACTGGGTCCTCGCCCCCGCCGGGACAGCCCCGCGGGAGTGCTGGATATCCCGGGTTTTGCAGCTCCATTGTTCGGCATAAACCTTGAACCCGATGATTTTGGAGTTGCCATGCGAGATCAGAAGCCCTAAAATCCCCGTCCAACAGAAGGGCAACCCGGCCCCCGGCGTGGCTCAAGATCGAATCGTGATGGTCCTGCAAAGAGGCCAAGAATGCCAAAGATATATCATCTAATATTAATAAGTTGTTACACTTTAGCCTTTTGAAACCCGGGGGATGGGGATACCGTTTTTCGGATGTCTGTAATTCAGCCGGGGCGCGGGTAAACAGACCGATGTCTCTGACTGGATGCCGGGCAGAATAGGGAATTGAGGATGGAAGAGGGAATTATCAGGCCCATGAAGGGAAAAGGCGATCCCCTGGTGGGCCCTGATGCCTTGATGATTATCGTCCCTTCCGAGCTCAGGTACCTGGTGGAACTGGCCAAGGCCCGAGAGGTGGCTTTTTCTGAAAGGCGCCTGTATCGCCTATATCAGGCAGGGCATGGTGCCGATGCGCCCATTACTGTCTGCGGGCCTTTTCTTGGGGCCCCCCATGCGGTTATTGCCATGGAAAAGCTTATCGTACTGGGTTCAAAAAGGATATGGGTGCTGGGGTGGTGCGGTTCATTGCAGCCTGATATACCCATCGGGCATATCGTGATTCCGACAAGTGCCATCTCTGAGGAGGGAACGTCTGCGCATTATCCCATAGGGGCCAGAAGGCCTGAATCGGATCAAAGACTCAACCGGATGTTGGCCGAAGAGTTGGAACGACGGGGGTTTTCATTCTCCAAGGGCGTGGTATGGACTACAGACGCCATCTACAGGGAAACGCCGCGCAAGGTGATGACCTACCAGGCCCGTGGGGTCCTGGCTGTGGAGATGGAGTTCTCGGCCCTGATGACCCTTGCCCTTTACCGGGCGGTTTCACTGGCGGGCCTGCTCGTTGTTTCGGATGAACTCTCTGATCTCAAGTGGCGTCATGGCTTTACCAATCTTCAAATGAAAAAGAGTTCACGGGAGGCGGCGAAGGTGCTGTTGGACCTGGCGACTTCCTCCTCCCGGGGAATGAGAAACAGGGTATCGCCCTGAAGCGAGGCGGCAGATGGATTTATCCAAAGGTATTTTGGCCATAGATGTGGGTAGCGGTACCCAGGATATCCTCGTCTGGCACGAGGGGACCACCCCGGAGAATTCCCCGAGGATGATACTTCCTTCGGCAACCACAATCCTTGCGGCCCTGATAGACCGGGCCACTCAAAAGGGGCACGATATCTTCCTCTCCGGAAAGACAATGGGTGGGGGTCCCTGCGCCCGGGCGATTAAAAGGCATTTGGGGGCAGGGCTCAAGGTCTTTGCCCTGAGGGAGCCAGCCCTTACGCTCCACGATGACCTCGGGAAAGTGGCGTCTATGGGCGTTCACATCGTTAGCCGCAGGCCAGGGCAGGGGGCCATCACAGAACTCGAGATGGGGGATATTGCCCTCGATCCCATACACCAGACCCTTGGCCTGTTCCATGTGGCAGTTCCGGAGATCGTTGCGGTTGCGGTCCAGGACCACGGGTTTTCACCCACAGAAAGCAACCGGGCCTTCCGCTTCAAACAGTGGAAAGGGCTTCTCAGTTCGGGAGAGGGCCTTGAGAGCCTCCTCTATCAGAGCCCGCCCGAACATCTTACCCGGATGAGGGCGGTGGTTGAAGGGCTGCCGGGGGCGTGGGTCATGGATACCTGCGCGTCGGCCATCCAGGGTGCCCTTCAGGATCCCTGGGCGGCCTCTAGGAGGGGGGAGGGGGTTACGATTGTGAACATTGGCAATGAGCACACGGTGGCCGCGTTGATCAAAGGGCAGACGGTGTGGGGGATTTATGAGCACCATACCTCGTTGCTGGACCCCGCAAGACTAAGGGATCATCTGGACCGGTTCCGAAAGGAGGACCTGACAAACCATGAAATATTTGAGGGCATGGGTCACGGATGCGAGGTCATTCGGGGTGCCCGGAAGGCCAGCCCTTTTGAACACCTGATCATCACAGGCCCAAACAGGGGGAGGTTTTTGAGCCTAAACGGGCATATGGCCGCCCCTTTTGGGGATATGATGATGACCGGGTGCTTTGGGCTTGTGGGGGCGGTCAGGCAAAAGATTACCGGCCAGCCCTGATTAGACGGGCGGAAGACGGGACAAAACTTTTCGTTGGCGAGAAAATGGAAAAGACCAAAGAAAAGATCGAAGGGTTACGGGAAAGGATCAGGTATCACAACCACCGTTACTATGTCCTGGATGATCCCGAGATATCAGATGCCGAATATGACCGGCTTTTTAAACGGTTAACCGAGCTTGAAGAGCGGTTCCCTGAGCTGGTTACCCCCGATTCACCCACCCAGAGAGTTGGGGCAGAGCCCCAGGAGGCCTTTTCAGAGATCAGGCACCGCCTCCCCATGCTGAGCCTTGGCAATGGATTTGGGGATCAGGATATAAGGGATTTTGATGCCAGGCTCAAGAGATTCCTGGGAGATGATTCCCCTGTGGAATACACGGTGGAGCCCAAGATTGACGGCCTTGCCATTGAACTGGTCTACGAAAAGGCCAGGCTCACGGTCGGGTCAACCCGGGGCGATGGCTATGTGGGAGAGGAAATCACCCAGAACATAAAGACCATTCTGACCGTCCCTTTGACCCTGACGCAACCAAGGGATGCAAAGCCCATCCCTGACCTGGTGGAGGTCAGGGGTGAAGTGTATATCGAGAAAGAGGCCTTTGAGCAATTGAACAGGAGCAGGCTTGAGAAGAACCTCCCGGCGTTTGCAAACCCCAGGAACGCGGCAGCGGGCTCTTTGAGGCAACTCGACCCCAGGATCACTGCCAAGAGACCGCTGAATATGTTCTGCTATGGTGTGGGGGAGATCAGCCAGCCGCTCTTTGATACCCAGTACGAAATGATGATTTCCCTCCAGCAGTGGGGGCTTCGGGTCAACAGACCCCATATCCGCGTATGTGGCACACTGGGAGAAGTGCTGGACTATTGTCATCATCTTGAAGAGATCCGCGCCCAGTTCCCCTATGAGATCGACGGGGCCGTGATCAAGGTCAATCGACTCAACTTGCAGACAAGGCTGGGCCAGAAGTCCAGGAGCCCGAGGTGGGCGCTTGCCTACAAATTCAGACCGACCCAGGAGAACCACCCGGATCATCAAGATCGATGTGCAGGTGGGACGTACCGGTGCCCTGACCCCGGTGGCCCACCTCGACCCTGTTGAGATCGGGGGCGTCATCGTAAAGCGAACAACCCTGGCCAACTTTATCTATGCCCTGGGTATCCGGCATGTTGGAGAACATGTTGCCCGGCTATTGGCCGATCATTTTGGAGAGCTGGAACGTATGGAAGCGGCCACAGAGGAGGAATTGCTGACAATCGACGGGATCGGTCCCCAGATAGCCGAGAGCATCGTCTCCTATTTCTCTGATAGATCCAACAGGGAACACAGCGGACGTCTTTTAAGAGAGGGCATTCGATTTGAAAGAGTGGCTCGATCACGTGTAAGCGCTGTTGCAGAAAAGACCTTTGTGATGACCGGTTCGCTTTCCTCCATGAAACGATCGGAGGCCAAGGAGCAGATCCTCAGGCGAGGCGGCAGGGTCTCCTCTTCTGTCAGCAGCAGCACTGATTACCTGGTTATGGGGGAATCCCCCGGTTCAAAACTTCAGAGGGCGGAAGCCCTGGGTGTTGCCATCCTCAAGGAGGAGGAGTTTTTAAGATTGTTGGAAGAAGCGTAAGCAGGGGGCAAAGAATGCCAAAGATCAGAGTCCACCTCATTATTAAAGGAAGGGTCCAGGGGGTATGGTTTAGAGACTCCACGCGCAGAGAGGCCGTTTCGCTGGGGGTCTGTGGTTGGGTGCGAAATCGGCGCGATGGCACGGTGGAGGTCCTCGCGGAAGGACCCGAAGATCGGGTCAGAAGACTCGTTTTATGGTGTCATCAGGGCCCCCCTTATGCTAAGGTGTCGGGGATCAGTGAGACCCAGGAAGAATGGCAAGGAGAGTTTACCTCCTTTGAGATCGTTTTCTAGGAGACATCCGGTGTACCGAGCCTATTTTGAGGCCTCCCTCGCGATAACCCTATTGTTTGTCGTTATTGCAGCATCCAGCTGCACCATGATGAGGACCCTGATCAGTCCGGTAATTCCAAAGGGGCCTGAGCTAAAGAAGAAGGTCATGGTTTTCCCGCTGGTCGATCAGGCCAGGCTTGGGGAGAAAAGGGCCAAGAAATTGAATAAGGATTTTGAGGAATTTCTAAAGAGATCGCCGGATCTCTTGCTATTTACCCCCCCGGAGGGCGCCTTTTCTTCTTTGGCCATGACCTCACCCCTTTTTGGAGTGGTGACCAGTTCAAAACTTGTTGACATCGCGGAAGGTCTGGGAATGAACGCGCTTGTTATCGGTGTCATAAACCCCATTGAGGTCACGACCCGGAAGTCAGGAATCTGGCCTTTCCGCAGCTACAAGAAGTTCTATGAGATCTCCATGGGTGTGAATATCATAGACATCGCCACCAAGACATTTTCGATGACGCGAATCGCATCGGAGGAATTTTCTATCTCTTTGGACGAGGCAGAGAAGAAAGACAAAAAGGAGATCACCAACGAGGCCTTGAAGGAGGCCCTGCCGGAAATCCTGGAGGAGCAGGCCGCGGCCGTCGAAAAAGAGCTTGCAAGGAACCCCTGGACGGGGAGGATCTTGGCCGTCGAGGACAACACCATCATGATTGACGCGGGGAACAAGGTGGGGGTCAGACCTGGTCAGACCTTTGAGGTCTTGTCCGAGGGAAAATCGATCCCTTCTGGTAGCGGCAGGTCTATCCGACTCCTGGGGAATAGGGTGGGGGAGATCAAGGTCACCTCAGTCATGGGAAAACACTCGCTGGCGGTGGCGGTGGATGGGGGGGAATTCTCGGCTGGTCAGGTCGTCAGGTCAATCCGTTAGGAGCGATGATTTTGCCCTCGAGCATCTCCCTGGCGTGTGCCAGGGCGCGTGGGGTGATTTCTCGCCCGCCCAAGAGGCGGGCGATCTCCTTTACCCGCGATTCAGGATCCAGCTCAGAAATGGTGGTCTGGGTCCGGGACTCGACGACCTCTTTTTTTACCAGGAAATGACTTTGCCCCTGGCTGGCGATCTGGGGCAGGTGGGTGATGCACAATATCTGATGATATCTGGCGAGCGAAAGGAGTTTTTCACCGATCACCTCTGCGGTTGCGCCGCTTATCCCTGAATCGACCTCGTCGAAGATAATGGTCTCAACAGAGGCAGACTTTGCCAGGATCGATTTCAACGCCAGCATGATCCTGGAGAGTTCCCCCCCCGAGGCGATCTTGGCAAGGGGCCTCAATTCTTCACCTACGTTTGGGGAGATCATGAATTCGGGACGGTCAAAACCATCGACCCGTAAATCCTTGATGGTATCTTTGCCGGCCTCTCCTTTTTCTTCGGGAGTCTCAAAGAATCTGACCTGAAACCGGGTTTGCTCCATCTGAAGGTTGCGGAGCTCTTTCTCCACCTCGCTTTCCAATACCCCGGCCCATTTCTTCCGCTTTGCGGAAAGTGCCCTTGCCGTATCTATGAGGTCGTTTTCCAGGTCTTGCCGTTCTTTGACCAGTTGGTCCAGGTTGCCCCGCCTTTCGTCCAGGTCATCCATTGCGGTGGCAAGCCTATCCCTGAATCTCAGGACATCTTCGAGGGTTGGGCCATACTTTCGCTTGAGCCTCTTCAGGAGTTCAAGTCTCTCTCCCACTGCTTCGAGTCTCTGGGGATCCATCTGTATGCCCTTTTGGAGATCCCTGAGGGAAAAGGAGATATCCTCGAGCTTTACTGCAATCTCCGCGAGAGCGTCCCTGATGGGAGAAAGCCCTGGGTCTATCTGTGCCCCCTTGTCCAACCGCCTGGTGTACTGGGATATGGCAGAAACCAGGGAGTTGTTGCTTTCGTAAAGGGTCTGGTATCCTTCAGAGACGACCTCCAGGAGCTCTTCTGCGTGCTGAAGGACCTTTTTCTCCTGGGCCAGGTCCTCATCCTCACCCGGGCTTATCTGGGCACCTTCGATCTCCTGCATCTGAAACCGGGTCAGGTCCTGCCTCTCCTCGATTTCTTTGATCTCTTTTTCCAGCTGGGTGATCTTCTCTTCCAGGGATTGGTATCTGGCGTATCGCTCGGCCAGGACAGACCGCTGGGGGGAAAGCCCACCAAAGTCATCCAATAGATAGAGGTGATTTTCCGGTCTGAGGAGAAGTTGGTGCTCATGCTGGCCCGATATGCTGACCAAATTGGCGCCCAAACGGGACAACATCTGCACCGTGGCCAGGGCCCCACCGATGAGTATCTTGTTCCGGCCCTCGCGCGAGATGCTCCTCTTGATCAGGAGTTCGCCGTCAAAGTGAAGCCCAAATTCGGATAGCATCCCTTTCAGGGTCTCGTTTTCCGGAAACGAAAAAAGGGCCTCAACCGTGGCCTCTTTGCACCCGGTCCGTATGAGATCCGCGGATGCCCTCCCGCCGAGGATCAGGTTCATGGCATTGATGATTATGGATTTGCCTGCCCCTGTCTCCCCGGAAATGGTGTTTAATCCAGGGCGAAGACCGATCTCGAGGTGTTTGATAATGGCAAAGTTGGTAATATTTAGCTGGACAAGCATAGTTTCATCGCCATATCAGAGCAGGAACTCTGCAGGCTGGATTCCATAACTCGCAGGGTGATGGGTCTTGACGATATGTCTCCTGGGTGACCCGGTATGGGGATCAGGCTCTCCCAGGTTCTCTACCTTTCCCTTTCCAAACCCGCCTTTTCCATCGGGTACCAGGATCAATACCCTGGGGAGGGCCTTTGCCGTCTCTCCAGGGGTATCCATTACCAGGCCTATCTCCCCCGTGTCCAGTTCCAGGAGTGTGCCCACCGGGAAGACCCCGAGCATATTGACAAATACCTTCAAGAGGGTGGGATCAAAGTCCTTGCCGGCCCCCTCCATCATCAAGCCCAGGGCCCGGTCCGGGCTAAAGGGCGTGGTGCGATAAATCCTCGGCGATGTCATTGAGTCAAATACATCGGCGATGGACAAGATCCGCCCAAATAGACCTTGTGGCTTTTCCGTATGGGGGCTGGGATAGCCGGAGAGATTATACTTCAAATGGTGCTCGAAAACGGCGGGGATGATCTTGGCCTTGAGATCTATATTGGTCGGTAGACTAAGGATGTGACGGACACTTTTTATGGGGTGCTTCTGGATCTCTTCAAACTCCCGATCATCCAGCTTTCCGGGCTTGAGTAAGATCTCACGGGGTATGGCTACCTTTCCCAGATCGTGGAAGAGTCCCGATATCCCCAGCCTCTCCAGTTCGGTTCGCGAAATCCCGACCCGTTTTCCCAGACACAGCGAGAGGATGGCCACATTTACCGAATGAGTATAGGTATAATCATCAAAGTCCCGGATGGTACTCATACCCAGCAACAATGATTCATCCTCGGATAGAAGGTCCACCAGATTTTGGACTATCCGCTTGGCCTTCCGGATCCCCACCGGCTGGCGTGAAAATATCTTTTGGCCTATCTCCTTGACCGAGGCCAGCGCGTAAAAATAGGTCCTTCGGGCCCTTTCCTTGAGTTCAAGGTCCTCCTCCTCCAAGACCTGCGGGCTGTGGACGATTTCCGCCCAGGGAAAGGCATCTCCCTGAAGCTGGTGGGCGATCCATGCCGCTGGATTTCTCTGGCGTTCGGACTGGTTCAGCATCCGTGCGAATCCCAAGACCTGCTCAATGGGACATTCACCGATGGTGTTGGAGAAGCGGAGACCCTGGAGGCCTCTGGTTTCAAAAAAATGAAGCATGGCATGGACAAGATCAAAGCTCTCAAGCCGGTATGCAAACTTCTTCTCCCTGATATAGAACCTGCCGCCAAAGGCCTCAATGGTGATATGGGGGTCATCGACGCAGGCCTCAACCACGGTGCTGATAAACTCCCTGGCACACTCCCTTAGGACCTTGTTGTTATCCCGATGGATCTTCACTGTCTGAAGCAGCCAGTAAAAGGTCCTGAGAACGGTCTCATCCGGCTGGTTAGGCTGTCTCTGGGAGCCTGTCGTCAAGGTACCTGCTCCTTTTTATCTACTCAATCCCATTGCCTTTTTACAGGCGATCCGCACACTTGGAAAGAGGCTTCGAGAGGCCTTATCCAGGAGGGCCTCGGCCTCATCCAGCCCCAGTGCCATAAGGGCGATGGTTGCCCCCTGTCGGTGAGTTGATCTCCAAAAACCGGGAACCCAGCCTTGATCCAGCAGCGCCCCGCGCAGGAATGGAATTGAACGCGCCGAACCGCAACGGCCCAGGGAACTATAACAGTCCAGGAGGTGCTGTCTATCCTGGCGTTTAAACTGCCGCTGTTTAATGTAGTCCAATAGGAGCGCTTCGGCCAACTCGTTTCTGTCGTTTCCCAAATACTGGAGCATCAGCATCCGGATAGGGTCGCTGCCATCCTCGATAACGGGAAAGACTTCTTTAAGTCGCTGGGGATCCCGGGCTATCAAGGTGTCCAGTGCCCGCTTCTTCACCGGCTCAGGAGAACTGCGGACCAGCATGAGAAGGATCTCTGAGGGCCTGTCCCCATCGAGCTCCTTCAATACGGGCACGATCCTCTGGACAAGGTTCTGGTTTGGGTGGTTCAAGAGACGCTCCAGGGGCGCCATATCTTTTCTGGCCAGTGCCCCGATTGCCTTCGTGAGCTCCCGTCGGATGTTTGGGGAAGAGACCTCGGACAACATCAAACCAATGGCCCCAATGGCCTCAGGGGAAAGCAACCCCAGGATCTTCCGGAGCAACAGCCTGTGGGAGTCAAGTATTTCCAGGACGGGCCAAGCCTCTTGAAGGATACTGAGTACCCGGTAAGTAGAGATCTCCTTAAAGAAATTGTCTAAAATGCCGATGGCCCAGGGTTTGGTGGTCTTGCAGGACCCATAGATTTCATGGAGTCGTTCGAGTAGCGTGAGCGCCACCTTGAACTGAACCCTTGAAAGGGCGTCCTGGAACTCTGCCAGAAGGAATTTGACGAGATCTTCCAGGTCTTCCTCCACAACGTGTTCCCTGAAGATGACGATCATGAGGTCCAGGACCTCCTCCATGCTGTCACGGTTTTCGTCTGCCTGGACCGTTTCCCGGAGCTCATCTATCTCCTGGGGGCTGAGCTCCCACATTGCCGTATTCGCATCCGGGTCGGCAATGGCCTGTAAGATCTCTTCTTCCTCCTCCTGATCCCCCCCGCGGTGCGCCTCGTTCATCACATTCAGGAGGGAGAAATCCACTATTGTCTCATCTTCCAGGAGTATATCTGAGGCCTCGTAGCGCAGGTGAGGAAACTGGACCTCCCACAGGGCGGTTACCAGATCGCCCTCGGATTCTTCTGGGGTCTCTCTATATTGGTTGAGTAGCCTGAAGAAACCGGCAACCTCGGGCAATTCGATCTCCTTCTGGAATTCCATCCACTGAATCCCGTTACGAAAAAGGATAAATGCCATGTCTTCCACATGAGGCGTCCCTTCGTGGATGGCCACGCCCCGGAAGACCAACCGATCCCTTTTTACATCGAATCTGAAGTTGCCATGGTTCTCGAAGAACTCATTGAGGCGGGTTGCGACATTTATCACAGACCTTTTCGAGGTCTCGTTGTCCTCGGGGTAGAGGGCATAGGTCTTCATAGCAATCAGAAAAAAGGCGATCAGATCCCTGGCAGGCTGGAGTGCTTCATCTGTGAGCTCGCCATATGCGGATGGCAGGTCGTTTCCAGCGGGTGTGTCGGACACGACGCCCCCTTGATTTCCCACCCATGTCATGGGGTCTCGGGATTTCAAACTTCCATCACATTGTTTTACCATGTTTCTGGGTGATGAAGTCTTTTTGTATAAATCTCAAAAGGTTAATGATCGAATTTTAGGGGAAGTACAGCCCTCTGTCAAGATTTGTGGGGATTATTTTGCGATACCCGCCTCGACACACACAGGGCCACGTGGTATAAATCCCGAATTTCGCAGGCCTGTTTGAAGAACCTTTGGCATTCGTTGCTGCAGAGACAAAACCGCTTCGCCCAGTCGGTGAAAGGAAATCCTCGGAAGGCCGGGGCGGTCGGGAAATTAGCAGCGACACTTGCGAAATTCGGGATAAATGAAAACCCAGGCTGGCACCAGGCAGTGGGCGGCACCGGAGGCCTTATGAAAAGATCCATCTTGCTCGTTTTTGGTATCGGCATTTGCC
>CAZXCQ010000069.1:0-23964 GCA_964639275.1 uncultured Desulfobacteraceae bacterium
TTTCTTGCCCCCTTGACCCTCTCATCATCATAGAGTCCAAGATATTTGTGTAGGGTATACAGCATACACCTGACAGTGCTACCGTACTCCGCCTCATTGTGTCGAGCAGCCTCCTCAATCTTATTTAGAAGGTCCTCTTTTTCCCTGGCACTCATGGCACGAAGCTCTTCTAGCATACTTACCCCCCTTCGCAGGTGATATTAAACCGTGAGGTAGGATGGTTTGGATTCCCTTTTCGGGGGTCGGAGTATAGAGGATCTGCCCTTGTGTTTCAATGACAAAAACCGATCATTTCAGGCAGAACACCTTGAATATTCAAGGCCCAAGACATGCACAACCTGCAAAGATAGCCTCACCCCGACCGATACATACCGCCCCAAACCCCCTTACTCCGGAATCCCATTGAGATAATGGTGGTTTGACTACCCACACAAAATTTGCTAAAGGCATGCCCAAAATCCATATACTTCAATAAGACCCGGGAGTGTTTGATGAGCAGATTCGAAATAAAAAGACCCCCCAGGAAGATCATAGAGGATTTGAGTAAGATGTATTCGGGTATCATCCAGGACGCCTGCGATGAAGTCCTGGGGCAGGGCGTGAGGACGTGGATGGATGTGGGCCTGAGGCCGGTCTTCGATGAGGCAAAGTTGATCGGACCCGCAGTGACCTTGCGGATGGTCCCCCCATCCTTTGCCTCCTTTGAGGGCAGATCAGGCCTGAGTCTGGCTTTCGAGGCAATCGATATGGCCCAGCCCGGTGATGTCTTTGTCCTCGGAGGTGGATTGACCGACTCTGGCATGTGGGGAGAGATGATGGCCATTACTGGGGTGGTGAAGGGTCTCGGTGGCGCGGTCGTGGATGGCGGTGTAAGGGATGTTTTGGCGATCCGCAAGATGAAATTTCCCCTTTTCTATCGAAATCCCGTTGTCACAACCGCACAGACGAGGCTCGACACGGTTTCGGTCAATGAGCCGGTTCAATGTGGGGGGCGATTGGTTTGTCCGGGGGACCTGGTGTTTGGCGATTATGACGGGATCACCGTGGTTCCAAGAGATGCCATAGAGAAGATATATCCGTTGTGTCTCCAGTATTTTGATATGGAGGAAAAGCAGCGGGCTGCCCTAAAGCAGGGGATGCGGTTAACAGAGCTAAAGGAAAATATCCTCTGAAGATGGATGTGCCAGAACTTTAGGGCCGTAGGAAAATAACGTAACATTTCAAAAAGCAGAAGGCGGGAATCCAGAGGCCCGATATCTAAATAAAACGAAACGTAACACTTTAGCCGCTTGAAAGCCGGGCAATGGGGATTCCGAACCCCCATTCTCCTGTCCAAGTTTCAATTTTGAAGAAAGCTAGATTGATACAACAAAACGAATTTAGATAAGGAGTCAATAAATGGGAAGGGAAGTATTGGTAGACTTGAGCCATCCGTTTGGGGACAAGACACCGCTATGGCCGTATTTCGAGGATGTCAAGATTGAACGGGTGCACTATATGGCCAAGTCCGGCGTTCTGTCGCAAAAAATAACAACGGTTATGCACTGCTCCACCCATGCTGATTCGCCGGGACATGTTGTTGAAGGACTTGAATTTACTCACGAAATTCCGTTGGAGAAATACTACGGAACAGGGGTCATTGTCAACATTCCCAAAAAACGCTGGGAACTGATTACTGCGGACGATCTAGAAAACGCGGTGCCCAAGATTCAACCAGGGGACATCGTGATCATCCGAACCGGGTGGCACCAGTTTTGGGGAGACAGCAAAAAGTATTTTGCCTATTCCCCGGGACTGGGGAGAGAAGCGGGCGAATGGTTTGTCGAAAAAAGAGTTAAAGCTGTCGGGGTCGATCAGCAGGCCCTGGATCATCCTTTCCATACCGCCATCGGGCCTCATGGTCCCGGTCCTCTGAATCCCGATGTCTGTGAACAATACTATAAAGAAACGGGCCGAAAAGTGGAAGAAGATTTTCCCGAGTGGGAACCTTGCCATAATCTACTCATGAGAAACGGTATTGTTGGATGGGAAAATGTCGGTGGTGACATCGAAAAGGTCGTGGGCAAACGTGTAACGATTATGGGATTCCCGATCCGCTGGTATATGGGAGACGGCTCGATCGTACGCCTGGTGGCAAAAATTGACGAAGATGAACTAAACGATGTTCCGGACAGGGTCTATAAATACGGAACCACTTAAAAATCCTTCCATAAAAAGTCTTGTTGTGCCCTTTCGGAATGAATACAATGTGATACTTGCAATCGCATATCGAATGGCCTAAACTCTCAAATGTCATTCTTTGTCCTCCTTTTTGCTTTTGAACCGCCAGGATCGAAGGAGGACTTTATCACCCATTGGAAGCCTCACGAGTCAAACTGGTGGATTACCTATCTCTTGGTTATTTCTGGCGAGCCCTATGCTTGAAGTACATAACCTGATGGTCTTTTTTGAAAATGCCCTGGCCCTTAATGACTTTTCCATGGAGGTCAAAAAAGGGGAGATCGTCGGGGTCATCGGATCTAATAGTGCGGGCAAGACGACCCTTATGAACACTGTTTCAGGGCTCCTCATAGACATGAGGATCAAGGAGCAGCGCAAGGGTGGGGAAAGAATAACCACCTATGGTGAGATCATCTTTCAGGGCAAGGACATCACGGCTACCCATCCGTACGACCGGGTAAAGATGGGGCTTGTCCTTGCCAGGGAGAGACATCCCATATTCCCGGAAAGTGATGTGGCGGAAAACCTCAAGATAGCCGGCCACCAGAGAAAAAAATCCGAGATCAAGGAGATGACCCGATATGTCTTTACCCTTTTTCCGACGCTCTCTCATCTCGGACGCCGAAAGGCGGGGTTTCTGAGCGGGGGGGAACAGCAGATGCTGGCCATCGGGATGACCCTCATTGTCAAACCGAGCCTTTTGCTCCTGGACGAACCCCTGTTGGGACTCAGCCCCATGATGCAGACCATGCTGGTGGAAGCGATCCAGAACCTGAGAAAGGAGTCGGGCATAACCATCCTCATAACCGAGCAGTTTGCCCGGCCCATACTCCCGATGATCGACAGAGGTTATGTCATTGAGAATGGGATGCTCACCCTGACCGGCACAGGGGCAGAACTGATGGACAACCCCGAGATAAAGGCGGCCTATTTCGGAATCTGAGCCCATGGGAAAGAGAGGCAGTCACGGCATATTTTCCAGATTTGAGGCAGTTGCCCGGAAAAGGGGGGACAACACCGCTGTCATCTATCTAGGCACCCGATACTCCTATCTCAAACTGAAAGATCTGGCCGAACGCTTTGCCGCCGCCCTGGGAGAGATGGGGCTCCAACCGGGTCAGAGGATCATCATCTATCTGCCAAACAGCATCCAGTGGGTGATCGCGTGGCTGGGGATCCAGAGAGCGGGTGGGGTCTGTGTGCCCATAACCCCGATCTACACCCCCTACGACCTCAAGTATATCGCCAATGATAGCGCGGCAGAGGCAATCATCTGCGCTGATACCAATTTCGGTTACGTAACAAAGGTATTACCCGAAACCCACCTAAAAAAGATAGTGGTGACCAGAATGGCCGACCTCCTGCCCTGGTGGAAGCGCTCCTTTGGCTACCTCTTTAATGTCATCCCCAAGGGGAAGACAGCCTTTCACAAGGACACCTATTCCCTCAGGAAGCTCCTTTCCACTCACCGAAACGGGAAAAAAAGATCGCCGAGGATCCTGAGAGAGGGGAGCCCCATGGTAGAGATCCTCTATACCGGGGGGACCACCCGGTACCCCAAGGGGGTCCCCATCAATCAGGCACTCTTTCTTACCTGCGCCGAGGAAAACGTCAGAATCAGCGAACCGCTCTTTCCGCCAGAGCAAAACATTATCATGGGCAATGCCCCCCTCTTCCATATCCTGGGACAGACCTGCGGTCTCAGCACCCTCCTGGTGGGCGGGACCTTGATGCTCCAGCCAAAGGTCAACCTGGACGCCACCCTGGAGTCGATCCAGCGATTCAAGGCAAAGACCATGATAGGGGTACCCACCCTCTATCGGATGATCCTCGAACATGACCGGCTCGACCAGTATGACCTGAGTTCGGTGGATTACTGGTACAGCGCAGGAGACGTGCTGCCTGTCGAGGTGGGAAGGCGATGGTATGAGAGATTCCACAAGGTCATCTATCAGGGATATGGCGCCACCGAGACCTGCGGCGGTGTGACCATGTGCCCCGTAGACATCGAGAACCCCCCAAAAAGCGTGGGGACCATCGTGGCGAGCAAGCGGGTAAAGATCGTGGACACCGAAACCCTCGAACCGGTTCCCTTGGGGGAGCCCGGGGAGCTGCTTGTCTCATCCGATCACATGGTCAGCGAATACCTCAACAAGCCCGAGGAGACCCGAGAGGCCTTTATTGAAATGGAGGGGCAGAAGTGGTACCGCACCGCTGATATCATGTCCATGGATGAGGCGGGGAATCTCTATTTTGTTGATCGGACCGTGGATACCATAAAGCACAAGGGCTACCGGGTATCGGCCTCAGAGATAGAGGCGGTTCTTCAGGAACACTCGGCGGTCATCGCCTCCTGCGTGGTCGGGGTGGAAGATCCAAGGGTCGGGGAGAGGATCAAGGCATTTGTGGTCCTCAAGGAAGATATCAAAGGGATTACGGGCTATGATCTCATCAGGTGGTGCCGGAAAAGACTCGTATCCTACAAGGTCCCGCAATATATCGAATTCAGGGACATGCTCCCCAAGTCAAAGGTCGGAAAGCTCCTGCGGCGAGAAATCCGCAGCGAGGAAGAGCGCAGGGCCGGGGCCTGAATGCCCCTCAACAAAACCCGGCTTCATTGCTGCCAGAGGATCTGTCAAAAGGGGGACCTTTGGTCATCAAGAGGGTCGATACTGGCTCATTTCATTGGGCGTCGGCCTAGAGCTCCACTCCCGCACCTTCAGGATCGAGTTCACCCGGATAGACCTGTAACTGTCCCGTCTCTTCCATAAAGCCTCGCGCACGTTCCAGGATCACAAAAGCGGCATGACCCTCATTCAGATGGCAGACATCAGGGTGGATTCCCAGGGCCTGAAGTATTCGCCAGCCGGTAATCCCCAGCAACAGCTCCTAGGCGAACCGGAGGCTGGCGTCATCAGGCAGCACAGCACTTTCTCAACACCCAGGTCCTCCCTGAACTGAGACCTCTGTATTTAAGCCCCGCGTTGCGACCACAATCCCGCAAGGCGGGACGGGCGGATTTTTCTTGACCCCCAAGACCGTTTCATCTATAGTTCACTCTCAAAAAAGCGAGTTCTTATCAGTAGTTAAAGGAGGAGTGAAAAACATGCGTGCATTCGTACTGGGCGGGGCAGGGGGTATGGGGCAGGGCGTGGCCAGGGACCTCATAAAACAAGAGCCAGTCACGGATGTTATCCTTGGAGACTTGTATCCGGACCCGGAAAGACTGGCCCCCAAATTACGCGAGAGTGCAAAGGTCACCCTGCTCAAGATGGACGTAAATGATCATAGGGGCATGGTAACGACATTTAAAGACTCGGATGTCGTCATCAACTGCGCGGGCCCCTTTTACAAGACGGCCGTGCCGGTGGCCAAGGCCGCGGTTGAGGCGCGCGTCAACTATATTGATATCTGTGATGATTACGAGGGAACCGAAATCCTTTTCAACTCTGAGATAGACGAAATGGCGAAAGCGGCCGGCATTACCGTTCTTACGGGTATGGGATCCGACCCGGGAACCAACAATGTCCTGGTGAAATGGTTTGCGGATCGTCTGGACAGTGTTGATGATATCTATCTTTACTGGGTAGTGGCCATCGCCGAGCTTTCAGGAGCCGCCTGGGACCACAGCCTTCATATGACCCTGGGGAAGGTCCCGCAGTATCTCAACGGTGAATTGGTCCATGTGGAAGGCGGGACCGGAGTCGTGGCGGAAGAGTTTCTCGAACCCTTAGGGACCTGTCATGTCCGCTACGTGGGTCACCCGCAGCCCTTGACTATCCCCAAGTATATCAAAGGGGTAAAAAACGTCATAATCAAAGGGGCGCTCATACCTCTCTGGGTGGACGAACTGATCAAAGAACAAAAAGACACGGGTTTCTTGAGTAAAGAACCCAAGGATATCAACGGCACGAGCGTAATACCCTATGACCTGACGCTCAAGCTTTGGGAGACCATCCCCGAAGGCAGAGACAAAGGTCCGCAGGCTTCGGGCCTCAAAGTCATTGTCAAAGGCGAGCGAGGAGGCAAAAAAGTGACCTACACAGCCGATATGGTGGGAAGGATGGCTCCCGGCACAGGGATTCCCGCATCCATCGCAGCGCTCATGATGGATGCCGGGGATGTAACCGAAAAGGGCGTGACCGCCCCTGAGGGCTGCATCGATCCGGGCAAATTCCTTGCGGCATTCTTGAAGCGAGGCGCAAGAATCCATCAGACGGAAAAGATATCATCCATGTTTGAGGCCTAACACAGGGCAGGAGACTTTTCATGAAAGAGGCGCGAAAACTGAACATCACCAAGAGCCGGGAACTCTTCGAAGAAGCGTCCGGATTGGTGCCGGGAGGCGTTCTCGGGGCAAGAAAGCCCAGCGATTTTATCGAAGGAGAATACCCCATATTTCTTGAAACCGGCAAAGGGTGCCGCCTGACGGATGTTGACGGCAACGAATTTGTCGATTTCTTGTGCGGTTATGGCCCCATCATCCTCGGTTACCGTGAAGACGAGGTGGATGACGCCGTGTGTAGACAGATAAAAGAAAAGGGGTTCTGTTTCACGCTGACACAAAAATTCCAGAATGAGCTGGCGAAGAAGCTCACCGAACTTGTTCCCTCATCCGAGTTGAGCATTTTTCTAAAAACTGGCTCCGACGCCACAACCGCAAGTATTCGTATTGCAAGAGCCTATACCGACAAGATCAAAATTATGCGTTGCGGTTACCATGGCTGGCATGACTGGTGCGTTGAAATGAAAGGCGGGATTCCTTCAAAATTTTATGAAGATGTATTTGAATTTCATTACAATAGACTCGATCAGGTGGAAGAGCTGATGGCGACCCATGGTGATGAGACCGCTGCAATCATCATGACGCCGTTCGGTCATCCAAACCATGAAAAGATGCAAGAACCCAACCCCGGGTTTCTTGAAGGCGTAAGGGATCTTGCAGACAAGTATGGCGCGGTGTTGGTCTATGATGAGATACGGACCGCCTTCAGACTCAGAATGGGTGGTGCTCAGGAGCTCTACGGCGTGACTCCCGACCTGACAGTGCTGGGAAAGGCGATCGCCAACGGATATCCGATCTCTGTTGTGACCGGTAAGAAAGACGTCATGATGGCGGCCGAGCACAGGCTTTTTATTTCGTCAACCTTTTTCCCGAACAGCGAAGGATTTGTCGCCGCGCTGAAGACCATAGAAATCCTCGAGCGGGACAAAGTGCTCGAAAACATCTGGAAAAAGGGCGACCGCTTCATCGAGAAGATCCGGGCGCTGCTCGACAAATATGATGTGGGAGCCGAGTTGACTGGCGTCGGCCCCATGTTCTACATTACCTTTGAAAAGGACAAAACAGGGACATACAAGGGAAAACGTAAGGACTTCTATACGCAGCTCATCCGTAAAGGGTTCTTCTTCACGCCGTACCACCACGCCTATATCAGCTTTCGACACACGGAAGAAGACCTAAACCTGACCCTGACAGCCATTGAGGAATCCCTGGCGTATGTGAGAGAAAAATACTATCCAAACGCAGGCGAGTAGATAAGATTACGATGTGGATTTGAAGATGTTGTGGCTGTTCATCTTCCGTCAGTATGGGTCCATCTCATCCTGGGACCCTTTGAGGGAAGAGGTCCGGGAGCACCTCACCTGGCCCCGGCAGCTCCTCCCATCGCCAACGCCGTCTAAGATGCCATAGAGGTGAGGATCAGAGATCTGCCTATCACGCCAGGGAAGATTCTGGCCGCTTTAAAGGAAAAGAACAGGAAGGAATAGGCAATTGAGACTACCAGCCTTTGAATATCTGGAACCGAAGAATGTGGAAGAGGCCTTGCAAATGCTCGCTGACCATGCTGACCAGGCCGCTGTTATGGCCGGGGGGACCGATCTGATCGTGCGGATGAAACAGCGACTTATACGGCCTGCTTTCTTGATTAGTCTGAAGAATCTGCATGACCTGAACTACATCCGCCAGGAAAATGGTCTCACGGTGATCGGCGCCACAACTCCCCTGGTCTCCCTGGAGGACTCAACACTCATCAAGACACATTTCCCTGCCCTCGTTGATGCGGCGAGGCTGATAGGTGCACCTCCTGTACAACACGCTCGAGGCACCATTGGCGGGAATCTCTGCCTTCAAACCAGGTGCCTTTACTATAACCAGTCGGCGTTCTGGCGGTCAGGAAGGGCGCCGTGTCACAAGGATCATGGCGAGATATGTTACGCAGAAGAAAACAGCGATCGCTGTCGGTCTGCCAACCAGTCAGATTGTGCGTGCGCATTGATGGCCTTGGGGGCCAGGATTGTCCTGGGGTCCACCAAAGGCAAAAGGACGCTCCCCATTGAAGGCTTTTTCACAGGTAAGGGGGAAACGCCATTCGCTGTGGCACCCGATGAACTGGTCACCGAGATCCAGATTCCAGTTCCGGGCAAGGGCGAGGGGAGCGGTTTTCAGAAGTTGACATACCGTTCCGCTGTTGATTTTGCCTTGGTATCGGCAACCGCGTGGCTGGCCGTGAAAGAAGGTAGGATCTTCGAGGCAAGATTAGCTGTGGGTGGTGCAGGTGCCTCGCCCCTTCTTCTCAAAGAGGCGGCAGATACATTGGTGGGGAAGGGTTCCCATCATAAGCATGCTGTGGAGGAAGCGGCAAGACAGGTGAGGAATCATGCGTCCGCCTTTATGGTTGATAACCTTGGATCCACCCTTGAATATCGTCAGAAGATGTCAGGCGTGATGGCCAAAAGGGCCATTGAGCGCGCATTAGATAGATGCCTCGGGAATTCGACCGTAAAGGGACGGGAAGATTAGGCGTTCTTGTTGCTACTGTCAGCCTCGGTCGTCTTTCCCTTGTTCCACCGTCCCTATACTGTGGAGTGAAGCGGAGTTTATTTACGGGCATTTCAGAGGAGCAAACATCATGAAAAAGATACCCGTTGTGCTCAATGTTAACGGTGAAGAATATGATATTTACGTCTCCCCTAATTGGACTCTCTTGGAGGTATTGCGCGACGAACTGGAACTGACAGGGACAAAGGAGGGTTGTGGTGAAGGCGTGTGTGGCTCCTGTACTGTTTTGTACAATGGGTTTCCCATCAGGAGCTGTCTCACCTTGGCCGCTGAGGTTCAGGGGGCTGAGATCACCACCGTGGAAGGCCTGAGAATGGAGGATGGTCGTCTTGATCTGCTGCAACAGTCCTTTATTGAGCACGGGGCAGTTCAATGCGGATTCTGTACACCGGGGATGTTGATGTCTGCTAAAGCCCTTCTAAACCAGAATCCCAATCCCAATGAGGGCGACATACGCAAGGGGATCAGTGGCAATGTATGTCGATGTACAGGCTATGCCAAGATCGTTGAGGCGATCATGGAGGTGGCAAAAAAGAACGACACTTGATATTGGATGCGGGATGCCGGGTAGGGATGACGCAAATCATAAGGGCTCTAACCCAAAGTCATCCAGTTTCCGGTATCGAGAATCTAGTGGCGAAGCTCAAGGCCTACTGAATGAACAAGAGGGATATGCTGGATGGAAAAAGTACACGCCTTAATCGGTGAAAGAGTACCCAGAGTCGATTCGCTTTCCAAAGTGACCGGTGAAGTACAATTTGCTGGTGATCTCAAGTTTCCAAGGATGTTGGTGGGTATGGTTAAAAGAAGTCCTCTGGCCCACGCCCGCATACTTCATGTGGATACCACCAGAGCCGAAAGGCTTAAAGGCGTAAAGGCAGTAATTACTGGCAATGACACAGCGGGAATTATGTGGGGAGTTTTTCGTTATACCCAGGACATGGCGCTCCTCCCCAAGGACAAGGTCCGCTATTTTGGGGAGGAGATTGCTGCTGTGGCCGCCGTGGACGAGGATACCGCCATGGAGGCCCTCAACCTGATAACCCTGGACCTTGAGGAACTTCCGGCCGTTTATGATCCCTTTGAGTCTATGGCATCAGAGGGCCCCCTCATCCACGAAGGCTTCCCCAACAATATCAATATTCATGTGGAAATTGATGTGGGAGACATTGAGAAGGGCTTCAAGGACTCTTATCTGGTCAGGGAAGATACCTTTACTGCCGCCGAAGACGGCTACTTTCAGGGAGAGCCCTATGCCGCGGTAGCCCGTTTTGATGATGCAGGCAACCTGGAAATGTGGATGCCCAATGCCGGACCTCACATGAAGTCTAAACCCCTGGCCAACCTTCTCCAAATGCCTTTGCACAGGGTAAGGATCAGGAAAATCGCCATTGGCGGCGCCTTTGGAGGGCGATCTGAAATATCTCCTGCCGACTATATCTGCGCTCTGCTGGCCAAGAAGTCGAGTCGTCCAGTGAAAGTTGTGTATACCCGTGAGGAAAACTCAGTCAACGTTCGCATGGGACATGCCTTGGTTACCTCTATAAAAACCGGTGTCGACTCAAAGGGCCGCGTTATGGCGAGGGATATTACATGCTATATGGACGGCGGTGCTTACTCATCCACCGGGCCCATCGCTACCTCTGTTCCCTTCCTGTGCATGGAACAGGCCTATCGTATGGATAATGTCCGCTACAATGGCTACAGAATCTTTACCAATAAGCCTGTGAGGGGAATGATCCGTATGCACGGTCGCTCCTTTGCTTGTGGGATCGACCTGCAACTCGACATGCTGGGCCAGGAACTGGGGATTGACCCGGTGACCATGAGGCTCGTGAATGCCAGGCGAGCGGGCGAATATACACCTACGGGAAGCTATGTGGGCTCTTGCGGACTTACAGAGTGTATTGAAAAAGCGGCTGAAAAGGCCGCATGGAAAGAAAAATACGGCAAACTGCCTCCCTGGCGAGGGATAGGTATTGGAATCAATTCGGTGCAGACAGGGTTCCCCCTGGGTATTCGGGGCGGTTCCCAAGCATTAATTAAGTTTAATGAGGATGGGGGAGTTACTCTGATCTCGGGGGTAGTGGATAATGGCCAGGGCAACGACAACATGCTCGTTCAAGTGGTGGCTGAGGAACTCGGGCTGGAAATGAGTGACATCACCCTCATTACGGCAGATACCGAGGTTACACCGAATGACCCGGGATCCTATTCCATGGTGAGCACCTTCGCTGGCGGCAATGCAGCACGTCTGGCGGCACTGGATGCCCGCAACAAACTCTTTGAGATTGCATCGGAGGCCATGGAGGCGAATCCTGATGATCTGCTTTTAAAAAATAAGAAGATCTTTGTGGCCGGTACCCCCGACAGATTTCTTCCCTTGAAAAAGGTCGTGAGGATGGGCCTAATTCAAGGACGACCCGTTTCTGGCGAAGGGCATTACGCACCAAAAGTAGATCAAAGGCGGGAATGGGTCAACAATCCGCGGGGTCAGCTTTCCGAAGCCTTCTCTTTTGGGGCGACCATTGCTGAGGTAGAGGTGGACCCGGAAACAGGCATGGTAAAGACCCTGGAAGTGACCGCAGCACAGGACGTTGGTTTTGCCCTTAACCCTATGGTATTGGAAGGCCAGTTTGAGGGAAGTGTGGCTATGGGTGGGCAGGGCGGGATGCTGACCGAATACCACTTCTGGGACAGGGGGAGGTGTCTCAATCCCACCCAATTGGAGTACAAGGTCCCTCTCGCCGCAGATATGCCCAAGATCAACAATATTATTGTGGAGTCACTTGATCCGGCAGGTCCTTACGGGGCCAAAGAGGCGGGCATGTCCATTGCCATGAGTGCAGCCCAGGCCTATGCTTCAGCCATTGCTAATGCTACCGGTGTCACCATCACAGACTTCCCCATGACCCCCGACAAAATCCTGGCGGCAATTGAGAGTAAGAAATAACCACATTATCCATGCCTGCTTTTCCCAAGAAAAGGGACGTCTGTGCAGTAAGTGTTTGAGAATTAACGTGGGATATGAGCTTTTGGAAAAATGCCGATCTTATCCAGATCAGATGTTTCAGGGGTACTCCAACACATTATGGGGAGAGGGACAGAATTGTATTCACTGAATCGAATGGGCAATAGGGGTTCGGAATCCCCATCGCCCTGGTTTCAAATGGATGAAGTGTCACGTGTATTTCAGTTCCAGCAGGTGGACTCGGCTCACCGCTGCCAGAGGATCTGGGCTGCCTCCAGTGGAACCGCTGCATCGGGGTGGAAGGGGACAAGCCGTGGGGTATAATCGGCTGCATCGCGGGAGGCAGGAACCTCTGCGTGATAAAGATACCCGTTGACGGCCCCCACGAGTTGCGGGCCTTTGGTCATCAAGAGGGTCGATACTGGCTCATTTCCTTGGGCGTCGGCATAGAGCTCTACCCTCACAGCTTCAGGATCGAGTTCACCCAGATAGACCTGTAACTGAAAGATCTGAAGATTATTGGATGTCTCTACCCGCAGGCTCCCCAAATGCGCCCCACCCCACTTGCGGGCGATACCCCTTTGCCAGGCCACTAATTCCTCACCCAGGGCCCCCCTGGCGGCAGCACGTCTGCGGTAGGCAGCGGCAGCGGGCAGGTAGTAATTCTCTGTATACTCACGGACTGTCCGATTGGAGGAAAAGCACGGTGTCAGCCGGGCCATGCTTTCCCTTATCCTCGCAACCCACTTTACGGGGATGCCGTTTTCATTACGGGTATAGAATTCCGGGATCACCTCGTGCTCTAACATGTCGTAGAGTGCCCCGGCCTCGGCCGCATCCCAGGCCGGGTCGTTGTCATGCTCCTGTCCGTCACCCAGTGCCCAGCCAACCTCCTCGGAATAGGCCTCTGCCCACCAACCATCCAGCTCTGAGAGGTTGAGACCTCCGTTGACCAGCACCTTCATACCACTTGTCCCGCTGGCCTCCCAGGGTCTACGAGGGGTGTTAATCCATAGATCCACACCCTGCACCAGGTGCTCGGCAAGCAGCATGTCATAGTCGCTCAAAAAGACCACATAAGGGCGCATTTCAGGGCGTTGGCTGAATTTTACCCAGGCCTGTACCATGGCCTGCCCTTCGATATCCCGGGGATGAGCCTTGCCCGCGATTATCAGCTGCACCGGCCGGAGCGGGTTGTTGAGGAGCCGTTTCAGCCGCTCCGGGTCATGCAGCAGCAGATTGGGCCGCTTATAACTGGCAAAACGTCGCGCAAAGCCCATTGTCAGGGTGTTGGAGTCGAAGATGTGATGGGCCCGGTTGATTTCCGTCATGGAGGCACCCGAGGCAGCCAGTTGCAATTTCAGACGGGCACGCGCGTAATGGATAAGCTCCTCCCGACCCATACCGCGCATTTGCCAGATCTTTGAATCGGGCACCTCTCTGATATCCTCGGCAACCTTATCCATGGTACCGCGCCACCTGTCTTGACCGCATGTCTCAGTCCATAAGATGTCGGCTTCAGCCGAGTCCCAGGAGGGGACGTGGACTCCATTGGTCACCGATCCTACGGGCACTTCACGCTCAGGCCACCGGGGAAAAAGACACTGGAAGATGCGACGGCTCACCTGTCCGTGTAAACGGCTCACCCCATTCACGGCACCGCTGCCTCGTATCGCCAGGTAGGCCATATTGAAAGGCTCCCGAGAATCCCCCGGATCTATCCGCCCCAGTGCCAAGAGATCCTTTACAGTGATTCCAAGCTCCTCCCTGGCGTACCCGCCCAGGTATTGCCCTATCAAGGCAGGGGAAAAACGATCAAAGCCCGCGGCAACCGGCGTGTGGGTGGTAAACAGGTTGCCAACACGTGTTACGGCCATGGCCACATCAAAGGGCTGCCCTGTCTCTTCCATAAAGCTTCGGGCACGTTCCAGGATTACAAAAGCGGCATGCCCTTCGTTCAGGTGGCAGACATCAGGCTGGATTCCCAGGGCCTGAAGTGTTCGCCAGCCGGTGATCCCCAGCAACAGCTCCTGGGCGAGCCGCAGCTCCTCCCCGCCGCCATAAAGCTCACTGGTGATCCCCCTGTCAACGGGCATATTCGCAGGGTCATTGCTGTCCAGCAGATAGAGTTTAACCCGACCCACCTGCACCTGCCACACCCGCACCCAAAGCTTATAACCTGCCAACGGTACCTCGAGCCTCAGCCATTCCCCGTCGGGCTGCCGCACAGGACTTATCGGCATCTGTCCGGGATCGTTGTAAGGGTATAATGCCCGTTGGGCCCCATAGGCATCGAGGGCCTGGCGAAAATAGCCCTGCTGATAAAGGAGTCCGACACCCACAACCGGCACGCCGAGATCACTCGCTGCCTTGAGCTGATCCCCCGCAACATTGCCGAGGCCTCCGGAATAGATCGGTAAGGCCTCACTGAGCATAAACTCCATGCTAAAGTATGCCACGGAGGTCAGTGGGGAATCTGCATGTGTCTCCTGGAACCATGCCGGTGCTTCCAGATGCTCCCTTTGCTCACTGACAAGGGCCTCCACCTTCTTCCGAAAGCCGGCCTCGGCCTCAAGGGCTTTGAGTTTTGTCCCTGAGACTGTTTGAAGAACCACATAGGGATTATGCGTCAGCTCCCAGAGCTCGGGATCGAGCTGGCCCCACAACTCGTCGGCGGAATGATTCCATGACCACCTGAGGTCGAGTGCCAGCTCCAAAAGGTGCCCGGGGCTTTCAAATCCGACCGGGGGCGAAGACAAGGTTTGGTCACCCATAGCGCCACTCCTTTTCTTCCTGGTTTTTCATCGTATTGATCTGCTTGAGTACCGCGCGTTTGGAAATGCCGAGAAGCTCTCCCCATCGTTCGGTGGTCAGGCTATCATTTTGGCGGATTAGGTCCAAAACGCGATTTTCTGTCTTCACCAAACTTTTTGGTGAACTTAACATCGTTCACCTTGCCTGTTCTGGTTTCCTTTTTGCCCGATCGCTTTTTCGGGTCGCCTTCATTATGCCTTAAGGTTAATAACCATTTGGAATCTAATATGAATTCCAATATTATTTTATGCCGATAGCATCGCTTTGTCAACACTGAATGGAAGAGGCAATGAGAGAGTGAAATACGCGACTGCTCAATAAGTCCGGATAATGGTGACTGGATTCCAGCTCCCGGTTTTCACCGGGAGATGCTTCTCCGGAATGCGGGAAAAAAGGATTTTCGACTTTTTACGAAATCATCAATATTGATTGACCCGGCAGGGAGCAAGATGTAATATGCCAAACGACGGGACCTAGAAATATGTTAATATTAATTCTTTTGTGAAGGGAGGGTAAGATGAAAAGGAGTCTTCTTATTAGAGGTCTGGCCTTGTTCGGATGCCTGTTGGTCACAACTTTGTTCCTGTTGCCTGCCCCTGCACAGGCACGGGATATCAAGGTGGGTATCATCGATTGCTATAGCGGGCCACCGGCCGTCTATGGCAAGGATGCCCTTAACGGGTTTAAGCTGGCACTGAAAGAGATCAACAAGAAAGGGGTCCTGGGGGGGAAGATCAAGTGGACCAAACGGGACACCAAGTTCAAGGTGGATCTTGCCCTGAACATGGCCAAGGAACTGGTCATGCGGGAGAAAGTGGATGTCATCGTCGGCACCATCAATAGCGGGGCTGCGATGGCCGTTTCAGAGGCCATTGCCAAAAAGGAGAAGGTGCCCTTTATCGTCTGGATCTCAAAGAGTGAGAGGATAACCGGGGAAAAAGGGCATCGTTACGTCTTCTCCGCCGGTGAAAATACGGCCATGGCGGGAAAGGCCGGTGGCGTTGCCCTCGCCAAGAAGCCCTATATCAAATACTGGATTGCCGGGGATGACTACGAATATGGCCACGCCATCGCCGAGGCGGCGTGGCGAAACCTGAAGGGGCTAAAACCCGACGTTGAGCTGATCGGACAGTCCTGGTGGAAGCCGGGCGAGCCCGATCTGACACCCTATATCACCTCAATCCTCGCAGCAAAACCCGATGCGGTCATATTCTGCACCGGCGGTCGCAGCATGACCAATATCCTGAAGGCGGTCAAGGCAACGGGAATGGCCCAAAAGGTCCCCATCTGGATCCACACGGCCACAGACCATGCGGTCCTCAAGCCGCTTGGGGCAGAGGCCCCCGAGGGAGTGATGGGCACCATGGACTATCACTTCTATTATCCCGACACCCAGGCCAATAAGGATTTTGTCAAGAAGTTTGAAGCCGCCTATGGACATCCGCCCGGATTCCCTGCCTTTCATGGCTATATAACCGCCTGCTTTATTGCCGAGGCCTTTAAAAAGGCAGGTTCCCTGGACAAAGAAAAGTTTATTGATGCACTGGAAGGGCTCAAGATTGAAAGCCCGGTTGGCCAGGTCGAGATGCGCGCGTGCGACCACCAGGTGGTTCTCCCCATATTTCTTGGAATCACTAAGAAGGAGGTGGGTAAGAATTTTGTAATTGCCACCAATCTCGTCACCTTGCCCGGCGACGAGGTAATGCCAACCTGTGATGAGATCAAGAAGGCCAGGGCAAAGTAGCCATTGACGCAAACGGGGGCCGGACATATCTATCGCCCCCGTTTTTCTCAGACAAAGAGCAGACAGTAGCATGGAATTCGGACAGGCCATCACCCTTTCTGCCGTGGGCAGTCACCTCTTGGTGGGTCTGAGTCGGGCAATGATCCTCTTTGTGGTCACCTCCGGACTCAGCTTTGTCCTGGGTGTGTTGAGGGTCCCCAATGTTGCCCACGGCTCGCTGTACATGTTAGGGGCCTTCTCGGCCTTTAGCATCTCCAAGATCCTCGGTGGCGGCGCCGCAGGCTTCTGGTTGGCATTGGTCCTATCCCCCTTTGTTGTGGCGCTTGTCAGCCTGGTGGCTGAGAGGTCTCTCTTTTGTCACCTCTACCAGAGAGAGCACCTCATGCTCCTCTTGTTTACCTTTGCCCTGATGCTCATCCTGGGCGACCTGGTAAAGATGCTATGGGGGGCTGATTACAGATCCATCATGGCCCCGGAAACCCTCCGGGGGTCCGTAAAGATATTTGACTCGCCCTTTCCCGTCTATAACCTCTTCCTGCTTGTTGTCGGCCCTCTGGTGGCCATTGGGCTCTGGCTTTTTTCAAACAAGACCAAGATTGGGAAGATCGCGCGCGCTGCCGCTGTGGACAGGGATATGGTGGGTGCCATCGGTATAAATGTAAGCTGGGTATTTGCCTTTGCCTTTGTCCTTGGCTGTTTCCTGGGCGGGCTTGGCGGTGCACTGGTCTCCCCCACCATCAGCATCACCCTAGGCATGGATCATGACATCATCATGGAGGCCTTTCTTATCGTCACCATCGGCGGTCTCGGCAACATGTGGGGGGCCATGGTGGGATCGCTGATCTTTGGAGTGACCCAGTCCTTTGGGATATTGTTCTGGCCGCAATTTGCGATTGTTTTCCCTTATCTCGCGGTGGTTATTGTGTTGATCTGGCGGCCGACGGGAATGCTCAAATCGGTCTGGTAGAAACCGCAAGGGGTAACGGCACGGGTTCAAAGTTCCGGGGTTCAAAGGTTCAAGGTTCCATTCTCGTTCACAGGTTCCATTTCCCTAACCCTGAACGCTGAACCCAGAACCTGTGAACCCATACCTGAATAGTTCCAACAAGGAGAGGTTTTGCCAAGAGGCGTATCCAATCTCAAACCGGCCGGGGCCATAGCCGGCTTCCTTATCATCTTGTTGATCCTTCCTCAGGTCATCCCACGGTTCTACACCTATATCCTTGCAGTGATCTATGTGACCGCTCTGCTGGCAATGAGCCTGAATATGGTGGTGGGGCACGGTGGGCTGTTTCAGTTTCATCATGCCGCCTTTTACGGAGTGGGGGCATATACCTTCGCCCTGATACTGACCAAGACCGCCCTCCCCGTGTGGGTGGGCTTTTTTGCCGGCCCCTTTTTGGCAGCGGCGGTGGGACTGGCCGTCGGGTGGTTTTGTGTCAGGCTGACAAGACTCTATTTTGGGATGCTCCAGATCGCCCTGGGGTCCCTGATCTGGGCCATCACCTTCCGCTGGTATAGCCTCACCGGCGGTGACGACGGCATTCATGGCATTCCCATGCCTTTATTGATCGACTCCCTAAACGGTTCCTATTACTTTATCCTGATCTTGTTCGTAATCTGTCTCATAGTGATGTACCTGGTCCTGAAATCACCCTTTGGAGTTACCCTCCGGGCCATCCGGGACAACCCGGAGCGATGCGAGGCCGTGGGCATAAACGTCAAGCGCCATAAGCTTGTGGCCATAGCCGTCGCCACCTTTTTTGCAGGGATTGCGGGTGTCCTCTTTGTTGTGGTGGAACGTTCGGTCTTCCCCGACCTCATGTTCTGGGTGCTGTCCCTGGAGATATTTATCATGTGCCTTCTGGGGGGGTGGTTTACCTTTGCCGGACCAATCCTGGGGGCGGCAATCATGGTGTCTCTCAGGACGTTTATCGGCACCTATACCGAGTACTGGACCCTTATCGTCGGGGTCATACTCATTCTCCTGATCTTCTTTCTGCCAGAGGGGGTCATGGGCTTTCTGATCGATCGATTCAAAGGCCGAGGCAGACTGGTGTCCCGGGAGGAATGAGAGATGTTGCGGGTGGAATCGGTAGAGAAGTCCTTTGATGCGTTTATGGCGGTAAATGGCGCCGATCTGGTGGTGGACAAGGGGCAGATCGTCGCCGTGATAGGACCCAATGGGGCGGGAAAGACCACCCTTTTCAAACTCATCACCGGCCATCTGGAACCCGAAAGAGGGAGAATCATTTTCAAAGACAGGAATATCGCCGGCCTATCCCCTCATCGGATCTGCCGGAGAGGACTCAGTCTGTCTTTTCAGATCGTAAATATCTTTAGTCGAATGACGGTCTTTGAAAATGTGCAGGTGGCTGTGCTTTCCCACCAGAAAAAGACCTACAAATTTTTTTCACCGGCCCGAAACCACGGGATGGCAGAGACAAGGGAAATCCTGGAAAACGTGGGGCTTGCCGATAAGGCCGAAAGTGTCAGCGGGTCCCTATCGCACGGCGACCAAAAGGTGTTGGAGATCGCTATCGCCCTGGGAAACTCCCCGGAGCTACTGATCCTGGATGAGCCCACTGCCGGGATGTCTCCTGAGGAGACATCAGTAACCATAGAGCTTATCAGACGGTTGACCTCGGATATGGGGCTTACCATCCTCTTTTGCGAGCATGATATGGAGCTGGTCTTCTCGGTGGCCCACAATATCATGGTCATGCAGCAGGGCCGCTCCATTATTCAGGCAGGGCCAGATGAGGTCAGAAACAACAGGCAGGTTCAAGAGGCCTACCTGGGAGAGGCCGAGTGATGCTCAAGGTGAAAGGGATTCATACCTTTTATGGCCTGAGTCACATCCTCTTTGATGTGTCCCTGGAGGTCTCCAAGGGCGAAATCGCCTGCCTCCTGGGGAGAAACGGGGCAGGAAAAAGCACCACCATAAAAAGCATCATGGGCCTGACCCCTCCTCGTCGGGGGACCATTGAGTTCAAAGGGGAGGCGATCATGGGAAAACAGCCCTATCAACTGGCTCGGATGGGAATGGGCTATGTGCCTGATGATCGAAGGGTCTTTGCCGATTTGACGGTGGGCGAAAACCTGGAGATATCTGAAAGGAGGTCAGGGGCGCTCTTGATGTGGAACAGGGAAAAGGTCTACGATTTCTTCCCGGCCTTGAGACACATAGATGCCCGCAAGGCGGGTTTCTTGAGCGGGGGGGAGCAGCAGATGTTGACCATCGCCAGGGCCCTCATGACAAACCCCGAGCTTCTCTTACTCGATGAGCCCACCGAAGGTCTCGCCCCCATTATCATCAAGGTCCTGGAAGAGCAGATCCAGAGACTCAGGGAAAATGGGTTGACTGTCCTGCTGGCCGAGCAGAACCAGAAGGCCGCCCTCAGACTCAGTGATCGCGGATATATCATCGACAATGGGGTTATCCGTTACCACGGAAACATCGAAGATCTCAGGGACAACAAAGAGGTCAGAAAAAGATATCTATTGGTTTAGTCTCTTAGAAAAAATATTGTGCGCAAAATGGTCACAATTTTCCTGGCGCAACCGGTAAAGCTTGATCGAATGAGATACTGGATACTGGTCACTGGATTCTGGATATTAAGGGAAGTATTTTCCTTTGTTTTTTATCCAGGATCAAGCATCCAGCATCCAGGATCGTTTACATCAAAGCACCCAGTGTGTAACAAAATTAGAACCTGGTGGGTTCCGGCTTGTCCGGGTTAGGGGTTGGCAATGTCTCTCAAAGCGCGTCAGTCTGATCCACATACCCTGCCGGATTACCACATCCACACGACCCTCTGTAATCACGCAGAAGGGAAGGCATCCGAATACAAGACAGCCGCACAGAGGCAAGGAATAACCGAAATCTGCTTCTCCGACCATGGCCCCAACCCTGACGGCTATGACCCCCGTCACCGGATGGAGATGGGGGACTTTGCCACTTACAAACAGATGGTAACGGCGATTCAGGACGGGAAGACGCCCAAGGTCCTGTTTGGCATCGAAACGGATTACTATGAGGGGTGCGAAAGGTTTCTCGGCCAATGGCTTCCGCGGCAGGGATTCGACCTTGTTATTGGCTCGGTCCACTATATCGACGGCTGGGGGTTTGATAATCCCTCGGAGCGGCATCTGTGGGATTCCGTCGATGTCACGGCCACCTGGCGGAAATACTTTGAGCTGGTGGGAAGGCTCGCCGATTGCGGGCTCTTTGATGCAGTGGGCCACCTCGACCTGCCAAAAAAATTCGGCTACCGCCCCCCGGATAAAGACTTAAAAGAGATCGTCCAACCCGCCCTTGATCGCATAGCAAGGGCCGGTATGGGGATCGAGTTGAATACATCGGGTCTCAGGAAACCGGTGGGGGAGATATATCCATCACCCCTCATTCTCTCAATGGCCCGTGAAAGAGGGATTCCGGTCTGCTTTGGTTCAGACGCCCACACGCCAGGGGATGTGGGCGCCAGGTTTGACCTGGCCCTCGGGCTGGCTCGCGATGCAGGCTATGAGAGCTACTTCAGGATGAACCGGCGATCCATGGAACTCACCCCCCTTCCCGAGATATGAGCCCGGGGGTTCCCTCCCAAAGACTCAAATCCAAGACCCCTCTCAGGTCTTGGCTGTTCTGCCGATCTGCGGAGCGGCCTCCATCGTCGTATCCCCCCCTGCCCTTTTGGCCTCATACATGGCCATGTCGGCCCGTCGGAGCAAAGACTCCTGCCCCTCTTCCGGGTCGGCCTCGGCCACCCCAAGGCTCAGGGTCACCTCTTTTGCCCCCGCCCTATCTGTGGACACATGGTAAGGACACCGGGCCTTGAACTCCTCACGCAACTTCTCAGAAACGGTCAAGGCACTGGGAAGGCCTGTCTCCGGAAGGAGGACCGTAAATTCATCGCCCCCATATCTGAAGGCGTGGTCCGCGGCCCGTAACACGGTTCGTGTGGTCTCACCGACCAGCCTCAGTACATTGTCTCCTGCCAGGTGCCCCAGCAGGTCATTACATTGTTTAAAATTGTCCAGATCAAACATGATCAGGCTCAGGGGCCTGTTATATCTCATCGCCCTTGCCAGTTCTCGTTCGAGCACGGAATGGAAATGCCGATGGTTATAAAGCCCGGTCAGACCGTCTGTGATGGAAAGCTCCCTGAGTATGACCTCCATTTCCTTTCTGGAGGTCAGGTCATGGAGAAAACCCACACTCCCAATCTCCTCTCCCCCCTCGAATATGAGGGTGGCCGAGAGCGCTACAGGGACCCTCCGGCCCTCCTTGGTCATCACCTCCACCTCAAGATCTTCGAGGCTTCCGGGTTCTCCGTATTCGGGGCTGTAAATCTTTTTTTTGATTTGGCGGGCCAATTCCTTTGGATGACACAGCCGGGTAACGTGCAGTTTGCCTATCACCTCTTCCCGCTTGTGGCCTGTAAGCTCCTCGGCAGCCTTGTTAAAGACCACCACTGTGCCTTTGCGGTCAACGCCGATGATGCCATCGGGGCACAGCGCGACTATGTTTTCCAGAATCTGCTCTTCGATCACCGTGTCCCCCAGTGTCTCATCGACTGTATTACCCCGCTTGGGCCAAATTGCTCAACCGTCTGGGCCTGGGAAGAGACAGGAGTCAATTTGGGCGCACCCATCTGTCCTCGATCCTTTTCCACTCCTCTTTTGAAATGACCCTAACCCCCTTGTTGAGAATACCCAAAAGGATGGCGTTCCCTTTTTGCACCGGGAGGCTCATCTGACCCTCATCAACCGGTTCCCCTGCTTTGGTGATCTTTTGACCCAACTTGTATTTGGATGCAAAATATCCTACCACCAGATCATCCATGATAATGGCCTCGGTCTCTCCATCGGCCAGGCTCAGTATCGCCTCCAGATAAGTGGTAAACGACAGGGGATCCAGACCGGCCTTGCGGGCGATAACCTGTCCGGAATCTCCTTCAACCACTCCCACCTTAAGCCCTTTCAGATCGCTCAGGCCATTCACATGGGAATATCTGGCCTTTACATAGATACAGGTCCTTATGGTCGTGTAAGGCCTTGAGAAGCCAAAAAACTGCCTGCGCTCCTCCAGGGGAAATATACCGGCCAGGGAGTCATACCGGCCGTTCTTCAAACCCTCGAGCTGGTTGTTAAAAAGGGCGGGATGAAATTCTACGGGCATACCCAGCCTTGCGCTCATAAGTTGCCAGTAGTCTATGGACATGCCCTCCGGCCTCCCGGAGCCACCCACAAACCCGAAAGGAGGATAATCATTAAAGACGCCTATACGAAGGGTCCCGCGCTCTTCAAGCCAGGCCCGCTGCTTCTTGGTAAGGAGGTCCCCGGCCCCTGCCTCGGAAAACAGTAACAGACAAACCAGACAAACAACACCTTTGATGAGAAGCCTCCTCATGCCTCCCCCCCTTTCCTGTCTATTGAGAATCAGCACTGCCCATTATGCGAAGGCCCATCACCGATGGGCCCTCACACACCTCATGTCCCGCCGTAGCCGATCTGCACCTTTTCCCCCTCCACGATGACCGGCACTTTCCGGACTCCGTTGGAGAATTTTAGCATCTCCTGGAGCCGATTCTTGTCATCGTGGACATCCACGTATGTAGCGCCCCCGTAGGCCGACCTGGCCTTTTCTGTATAAGGTCAACCCGCCCTTCCGTAAATAATAATCTTGTCTTCCATGCCCCATCCTCCCCCAAGTTACGTTCACTTTGCCCCGCCTGCCTCGCCTGGGCCCGGGATGGCGGGGCGGGCAGCCATGGGCTACCCCCCGGAAATCATCGGTATCAATCGGATCTCTGCATCATCGGGAATCACGGTCTTGTCAAAGTCCGGTCTGGATACATATCTTTTGTTGATCCGAACAACGGCGCAAGGGTTTTGGTCTTCCATTTGCTTTAGAAGATCCGCAATCGTCATCCCCGGGCGCCACTCAAACTGTTTTCCACAAACACTGATCACTCTGTCACCCCATTGGCCTTGAGAAGATCCGTGACTTCCGGAAAATCGATACCGAGGCGTCTCACGGTTTCCAGCGTCGGGATGCCGTCCCGGGTCCAGCCCCGGCGCTGGTAAACCGCATCTTTGAGTTTTTCATATCCCTCCTCCCGCAACCGCCGGAGGATCGCCACCTTCTCTGCCGAGTCCTTACCGTCAATATCTACCCCGTATTTTTCTCTCAGCTGTGTGTCATATCGTTCCTGCCGCGATTCGTATTCATCCACGGTCACCGGCCCCACTGCACGATACGGAATATTGTCATGCTCCCGCCGGCCAAACCCCATCCGCAGGTTAAAGATGCGTTGGAAGTTGTACACCACCTCGCTCATCACAATCAGATCGTCCGGCCCCTTTTGC
>CAZXCQ010000070.1:0-23955 GCA_964639275.1 uncultured Desulfobacteraceae bacterium
ACAATGATTCCAGACACTTACAAGGTCAGAAGGCAATTTTGCGGAATACGGGATACATACCAGAATATGATTGATGAATGGCCTGTGAAAGGATAAAAACAACCCATAAGCGATGCGGTTCTGTTACGAGAGATAACCGGAAGTCAGCAGTGAAAAATGACAAAATGAGATATGAAGTGCCCGTAGGCGGTTTGAGTCGCGCCGCTGCCAGCATACTCCAGCGCCAGCGGGCAGTTGTGGGCTGGGTGCATTCTTGCTATGGTCGTGTGATAAATATTCGCACCCCTACTGGACGTCTCCTGACCCTGCAGGGTAGGGGGCGGTTAAAAGGACCGCTGGCCATCTCCATTTGTGGAGATATGGAAAGACTGGTGTCGCTCGCATCTACTGGTGCGCTGGTTATTCGGGATTTCCCCGGTACTGTGGCAACGCCAGCGGCCTTGAAACTCGTCCTGGATGACGCCATGGTGTGGGAGGGTGGGATAAGTCCGGTACCCTCAGTCACCGGGGCCGAGATTTACACAATTGCTGACAGGCTTGAGACGTGGATGGTCGAGGCCGTCTCCGGCCGGGGGTTGGCTGTGCTGCTCCCGGTGCTTTCGGGCGGAGGTAATGACCTTTCGCCCTTGGACCGCAAGGTACTGGATGCCTTCAGTCCCTTTTTTCTGGGCGATCGGCTGTCAACCGAGTCGCTGTTTGAGGGAGCCTGTCGGGTTTTGGGCGTTGGGGGAGGACTCACCCCATCGGGTGATGACCTCCTGGTAGGGTTAATGGCGGCGCTCCATGTAACCGGACAGGTTGACATGCTCCTGCCGACCCCGATTCGTTATCGGTTTCTTGAAAAGGTCAAGACCGAGACTTCTGATCTAAGCGGAGAGTTTCTCCGCTGTGCCCTGGAAGGGGATTTTGCCGAATCTATAGGGCTCCTGGTCCGTTCTTTGTTTGGGCAAAGGCCTGAGGCGTGGTCTCTCCATGCCGCCTCGCTGGCAACGATGGGTCACAGCTCCGGGATTGACGCCATGGTCGGGATAGTCCTTGGGTGTCGTCTGATGGCCCGTTTTATGGGACACACGGATGCGCAGCGCTTTGTGGGAAACGGCTTTCGCCTGCCTATTGAGATGTTACGCCAAGGGTAACAAAATGCTTGAATTTGACGGATTATCGAGAAGGTTGACGAGGGTTGATCACAAGCGATGTCTGGTTCTTCCCAGCACCTATCGTGATTCTGTGGTGCTGATGAGGCTGTCAACCATTCTGGAAAGGATTCCCGGCGTGCACAAGGCGGCCGTCATGATGGGGACGTCTCAGAATAAAGGCCTCCTGCGAGAGGCAGGGCTGATTACCCCAGAGGCCGAGCACGCGGGCGCAAACGACCTGCTGATCTGCGTGCAGGCCGCTTCCCCCGGCCATGCCGAACAGGCAGCGGCGCAGGCCAAAGAGCATCTATCACACCTCCAGGTCGCCCAAGACGATGCCACCGGGGGGAGGGCACCCCGCACCCTCGAGACCGCCTTGGAGCGGATGCCGGAGGCCAATCTTGCCTGCATATCGGTCCCCGGCCAGTATGCCCGCCGCGAGGCACGCAAGGCCTTGCAAAATGGGCTTCACGTCTTCCTCTTTAGTGACCATGTGGATCTGTCAGCAGAAGAGGAGCTAAAGCAACTGGCCACGAAACAGGGGTTGCTGTTGATGGGACCCGAATGTGGAACGGCAATAATCAGCGGGGCGCCGCTGGGTTTTGCCAACCAGGTGCCCCGGGGACCGGTGGGGCTGGTCTCTGCCTCTGGGACAGGACTCCAACAGGTGGCCTGTCTGTTGGCGCAACAGGGGATCGGGGTATCGCAGGCTATCGGCGTTGGGGGGCGCGATTTACACAGACGGATACAGGGGCACAGCATGCGAGCGGCCCTTTGGACACTCGCGGGTGACAAAGATACCCGGTTGATTATACTCATCTCAAAGACACCGGATGCCCAGGTCGCGGATCGTCTGGCCGGGGAAGCAGCCCGGGTGGGTAAGCCCTGTGTACTGGCATTTCTGGGAGGCGAATACCCGGCCAGGCCCTTTGATAATCTTTATCGTGTGGCTACCCTTGAACATGCCGCGCTGGTCGCGGGTGCGCTGGCGCGCGATGAACGTGTACCGCCTAATCCCCGCGATGATCTGCCAAACCTGGTCGCGTCTGTGGAGGCGGTCTCTGCCAGAATGCAGCCGGGGCAGCGAACTATCCGGGGCCTTTACTGTGGCGGTACCCTGGCATATGAGGCCCTGTGGCTCTTGCGCCGATCGCTGGGGGAGGTGGTGTCAAATCTGGATGGCACGGTAAGTACCTCCGGCGGTGCTTGCCACGTTGTCCTGGACCTGGGGGCCGAGGAGTTCACCAGCGGCCGGCCTCATCCGATGATAGACCCGGAACTGCGACGTTACCAGCTCCTGGACATTGCCCGCCGGGTTGAACTTGCCGTGGTTTTGTGCGATGTGATACTGGGCTGGGGCGTGCACCCGGATCCTGCCTCCGCGTTGGCGGCGGCCTGGAAAGAGGCCAAAGGGCTTGCGCAAGCCAAAGGGCGGAGTATCCTATGTATTGCGAGTGTCTGCGGCACAAAGGATGATCCTCAGGGTTATGATCGGCAGTGTCGGATCCTGGAGGGTGAGGGAATTGTCGTCACGCAAAGCAACGCACAGGCCGTTCGGATGGCTGAGGCCCTGGTCGGGGTCCGTACGGAGGCGGGAAGGAAGGGGTCTGCTCCGGAGAGTATGCGGCACAAACTGATCACTCGTACAAATGAAGATACAATGCTGGAGATCCCCACGCATTTCCCTGCCTTATTGTCAACTGGCCCTCGGGTGATCAATTTGGGCTTAGAGCTGTTTGCTATTCAGCTAAAGGCGTGTGGCGCGCCGGTTATACACGTGGACTGGCGTCCCCCTGCCGGTGGCGACACACGTCTTGCCAGTCTGCTCGAAGGTCTGACATAACCGGAATTAAGGAGCCACCATGTCGCCACCGAAAAGTCTTTCCATTGATACTGCGAATGAAGAGGCGCTGGAACGGATATTTGCCGCACGCCCCTTTTTGATTGCCGTGCACCCCGCTCGCGAGGTATTGCCGGAATTGAGCGATTACACCGTGTTGCATGCGGGGCCGCCACTGGGCTGGGATGCCATGTGTGGTCCCCTGCGCGGCGCTATCCTGGGTGTGCTGCAATATGAGGGCTGGGCCGCAAACGAAACCGGTGCGGAATCACTTGTCGGTGCCGGCAAGATAGCATTTCTGCCCTGTCATAGCGCCAGCGCTGTGGGTCCGATGACCGGGCTTATCACCGCGAGCATGCCGCTCATGGTGGTGGAAAACAGGGAATATGGCAACCGCGCATACACAACGCTAAACGAGGGTCTGGGGAAGGTGCTGCGTTTTGGGGCCAACGACGAGAGCGTGTTAAAGAAACTCCGTTGGCTGGAGCAGGTGGTCGGCCCGGCCCTCCACAGGGCCTTGCAAAGGGCCGGTGGGCTGGATCTTCGGGTGATCATGGCTCAAGCACTTCTTATGGGCGACGAGATGCACCAACGCAACGTGGCCGCTACCTCGCTGTTTGTAAGGGCCCTGATGCCGCACCTGGTTCGGGTCATAAACGGATCGGAACATATCGGGGAGATTACCGATTACCTCGCGAAAAACGACCAGTTCTTTCTCAATGTGGCCATGGCCGCCGCCAAGGCCACCATGGACCCGGCTATGGCCATTGGTGGTTGCACCCTTGTCACAGCAATGGCACGAAACGGGACCGATTTCGGTGTGCGGATCAGTGCCCTTGGAGAACGCTGGTTCACGGCCCCGGTTCAAATGCCGAGGGGTCTCTATTTTCCAGGATTCAGTGCGGACGATGCCAACCCAGACCTAGGTGATTCGGCCATCATTGAGACCCTGGGTCTTGGCGCCTTTGCCATGGCCGCATCGCCTGCGGTAGCGAATTTTGTGGGTGTGGGCGGGCTGTCGCAGGCCTGTCGATATAGCGAGGAGATGCTGGAAATTACGGTTGGCCGCAGTCCGCATTTCCTGATTCAGACAATGGGCGCTATGGGGGTTCCAACGGGCATCGATGTGCGTCGTGTTGTGGAGACGGGAATTGTGCCGTGGATCAATACCGGCATTGCCCATCGTCAGGCGGGTGTTGGTCAGATAGGGGCTGGCGTCGTAAAGGCGCCGATGGAGTGTTTTGTAAAGGCCCTTGAGGCTTTCGCCGCCGCATGGAATCGTTGAGCCCCATAACCAACAAGGTGTTTGACTTGGGTCGAAGCCAAAAAAAAAGAACTTTAGTTTTTTGAAACCCGGGCAATGGGGATTCCGTTCAAAACGGAACCCCCATTCCCCTGTCTAAGTTCCAATTTTGAAGAAAGCTAAATTGATACAAAAGATAAATGACCGATCAGGGGTGCGTTCTGTAAATGCACCGGAGGAGGGGACACGATGACATATACTGACCCCAAGGGACTTTTGGCCTTCTGGGCCAATATTGATTCGGATTATCAACTGGAATACCTCAAGTGGCATAATTGTGAGCACATGGCTGAACGCGTTTCCATCCCCGGATTCCATGTGGGACATCGGTACAGGGCGCTGAGGGGCGAACGTGATTTTTTTATGGTATACGAAACCGACAACTCAGGCGTGATGAATAGTGAGCCATACCTCAATCGCCAAAACAATCCGACCCCCTGGACCCGCGAGTCGATCGGCCATTTTTGTGATTCACTGCGGGTCATCTACAGCATGGTCATCTCCGCAGGGAAACGGCCCGCCATTGATGCACCTTACTTGCTCCTCGTGCGAAGCAACCCACCGGATGAGCCACGGGGCGCCGATCGGGTCATAAAGTGGCACAGGGAGGAGCATTTGCCCCGTTTGTGTGCGATAAAAGGGGTCCTGAGGGGCCGTCTCTATCGGGCCGACAAGGCGGTTTCGAATGTTGCAACGGAAGAACGAAAGGTTCACGGTGCATCAACCGGTGATCAGGAGTTCCTGGCCATGTATGAAATGCTATCCCCCAACCTCCCTGATTCCGATGAGTGGCATGAGGCCGCGCGGGGAACCGAGCGGAGTGAACAAATGATCAGTGCCTTACAGGATATATCTTTTGAACGCTACTGGCTGGACTTTTCCATGTGGGCGCCGGGCCGGCGATAAGGTTGAAAATCTGTGATGGAATGGGTTGAAAAGGGGCATCTTATGTGGCAGAGAGCCCTGTGCTTTCGTTAAATAGCTCTATCAATTCGTCTATCTCTCCCACCTGCCTGTGGATACGATTCCAGTATTCCGGGTAATCATACCACTGCGCGTTTAGCTCATTTAGATCCTTTCCCTGTTGTTCTATCCAGGTAAAATATTTGAGGTTGTGGATCTGTTTGCTGTCGTAATAGGTAAGCTCCCGAATGTTGGCTGTAGACTCCCCTATGACATAGCGAAAATAATCCCTCTCAGCCTGGGTTTCCGTATAAGGCCCGGAGGCCTCGCGCATTTCCCTCAAACGGCTTTTGTAGAGATCCATCGAATCGGTCCATACGGTGAGTACGATATCTCGATTTGAAAGTTCATAGTATTTTGCAAATTTGATCGAACAGAGCAGATTCCCGATGCTCGATATCCCGAGAAGGGGGAGACTTCCGATGGTTTCCTCATCCACTCCTTGTCTAATGAGATAATCTTGACCTGCCGGTTCGTTAAAGAGCCTGATGAGCTTCATACAGGACTCATCGTCCACAGCAATGACCATGTCGGTGTTTCTGACGTTATGGATCCACGGGACATGCCTGTCGCCAATCCCTTCGATGCGATGCCCCCCATAACCGCACCAGAGAAGGGTAGGGCATTGAAGTGCTTCGCCGGCAGCTATTTTACTCTGCGGAAAGATCTCCTTCAGGTAATCCCCTGCGCCCAGTGTTCCTGCCGAACCGGTCTGAGAAATAAAACCCGCGAAACGATCCCCATCTGAGATCACGTTCTTGAGAACCTCTTCCATGGCATGGCCTGTGACCTCGTAGTGCCATAGGTGGTTTCCGAATTCCTCAAACTGATTGAAAATAGAGATGTCTTCCCGTGTCTTTGTCAGTTCCCAGCATTTGTCAAATATCTCCTTGACATTACTTTCACCTCCGGGAGTCTCGATGACTTCTCCGGCAACATTTGATAACCACTCAAACCGTTCCTGGCTCATCTCCTCCGGAAGGATGGCGATCGATTCACAGCCAAGGAGCATGGCATCATATGCACCGCCTCTGCAAAAATTCCCGGTGGAAGGCCAGACCGCCTTTTGGCAAGTCGGATCAAATTGCCCGGTGACCAGCCGGGGGACCAGACAGCCAAATGTCGCGCCCACCTTGTGGGCCCCGGTGGGGAACCACTTGCCAACCAGGGCGATGATCCTGGCGCTGACCCCGGAGAGTTCCGATGGGATTTCCATAGAGTTTGGATTGCCGAATCCACCACCGAAATCGATGGGTTTATTCTTCCAGGTAATTCTAAAGAGATTGCAAGGATTGAGATCCCAGAGGCCCACTTCGGTTAAGGCCCTTTTCATAGCCTCAGGGATGAGGTTTGGATCTCTCTGTTGCCGGAATGTGGGAATGAGGATATTCCTTTCCTTTGCGCGCGCGACGGCCCTTTCCAGTTGTTTTTCATTGATGGTCAGATCGATCATCTTGCACCTTCTTCAGGTAACTTCTCAAGAACCCGGGGATAAATCGATTGTGGTGTGGCATGTGGAAGAAAAAAAGACCCCCATGCCACACCTTTCCCCCTGTTTTTTGAGATGTTACTTCTTCAGGAATTCTTACGCAAAGTCGCAAAGCCTGCAAAGAAACCCGAATCCATAATAAGAGACGAATAACTGCCCTATTGGATGAGCTCCAAGGCGCCGGCCGGGCACATTTCCACGCACAACCCGCAACCATCGCAGTTTTTCGGCCTGAGCGCCAGCCTGGGGTTGAATTCAATCGCACCGTAGAAACACGAATTCCCGCAAACCTCGCATCCTCCCTTTGTCAGGTTGATACACCTCTCTGGGTCAACCCGCACCGTCATGGGTGGCCTTTTTGCCAGTTCTTCGATGGGTACGATATGCGGCAAGGCCCTACCTCTTATACTGTCAAGGGATTCCAAGCCTTCTCGTCCCAGGTAATCAGAGAGTCCCTTGAGAATTTCATGGAAGTACTCATACCCGTGCCACATGATGCTGGTACAGATCTGAACGGTTGTTGCCCCGATCATCATGTACTCGACCACATCCTCCCATGTGCTGATACCACCGACCGCTGAAATGGGGATCTTTACGGATCTGGCAACCTCTGATACGTGCCACTGGGTAATGGGTTTTATGGCGGGCCCCGTATATCCGCCATAGGCGCACAGTCTGGGCATGCCGGTGGCAATGTCAACCCCTGCAAAGGACCGGATGGAATTGGCGATCGTCAGAAAGTCGGCGCCTGCCCTTTCGCAGGCCCGGGCGATGGGAACCATATTGTGTGTTGTGGGGGTTAATTTGATCCCCACAGGAAGGGAAACGCTCCTCTTGACGGTCTGAACCTGCCGGAAGCACGTGTCTGGATCGTTACCCATCTGAAAACCCACCTTATCCTCGCATGCAGGCATGGGGCAGGAGACATTGATTTCAAACATAACCACTTTTCCGGTATCTTCGATAATCCTGGCCTTTTGCGCCGTATCTCGAGGGTCCGGGTGGGCTACGACACTTGCAATGATCGCGCTTTTGCCCTCATAGGCCTTTTCCAGCTCTCGCCCAAGCCAATCCTCCAGGGTCATGGTGGTATAGAGTTCGATATTTACCATCCCAATGCGTCTTTTTCCGCTATGGATGAGTTTCATCCGGCCTGTTCGGGGGTGCTTTCCCCATCGGATGGGCGGGGCAAAACTCTTGGGGATTACGGCCCCGGCCCCGGCCCTCCAGGCCCGGTTAGATCTCTCGCCGTCCCAGCCGGGGGTGGCTGAAGCGAGTATAAGCGGATTTCGAAATTTGACACCGGCAAAAGTCACTTCCAGATTGCCCATTCGTACTCCTCATCTTTTTGATACTGCCTTGATGGCTTTGATGAATTATCGGCTGGCGGCCTCGGAAAGGAATAGGTGAAGTGGCTAGACAGATCTTGGTGAACAAGAAGATAGTTGCTTCCCTGGATGCCCCTCGATATGTGTTATTGACCTCCGGCGTCTTGATCTTTGGTCTGGAGGATCTCGCCCCGCTCGATGGTATGGATCTTCTCGACAAAGTCGAGCCGCTTGTCATCTGACTCGGCAATCAATATTGACAGACCTTCCTGCTGGATACCCTGGATTGTCTCGCCAAGCTTTACACCAAGACCCGGAGACAAACCCTCAAAAGGTTCATCAAGCAACAAAAGCTTGTGACCGTTCATGAGGGAACGCGCGAGTGCTACGAGCTTTTGCTGTCCCCCGCTGAGTTGGGTCGCCTTGTTACCGGCCCATTTCTTGACCTCAGGCATCAATTGGTAAATGTATTCTAGACGCTCGTCTTCCCCTTTCATGCCGCTAGCCCACGCCGGCATCAAAAGGTTATCCCTGACAGAAAGTTTGCCGATCAGGCGGCGTTCTTCGGGCATGTACCCGATGCCCAACCGTGCGCGCAGGTGCCCGGGAATCTTTACCAGGTCCTGGCCGTCGAGTTGGATATTGCCGGACGAGACCGGCATGATTCCGATAATGCTCTTTAGCGTTGTTGTCTTGCCAGCGCCGTTTCGCCCTACGAGCCCAACCAGTCCGCTGGAGGGGATCTCCAGACTAACGCCTCTCAGGATAATAAAACCCTTTATCGAGACCTTGATACCATCGACTCTTAACATATCACACCTTACCCAGCACTGTCCTTCTGACCTCTGGGTCTGCCAAAACGGCCGCAGGTTCTCCGTCGGCGATTATCTGCCCCTCGTCAAACACCAGAACCCGCTTTGCATAGCGCTGGACCACCTCCATGTCGTGTTCTATAAAAATAGTTGTTATATCACTTTCCTGTAAGACCTTTACAAGGGTATCCATCACCTCGAACTTGTCTCCAATGCTAACCCCGCTTGTGGGCTCATCCATTAGGAGGAGCTTTGGCTTGAGGGCAAAGGACATGGTGATGTCCAGGAGCTTTCTTCCCCCCTCCGGCAGTTCGCTCACAGGCCTGTAGGCGTAATCCTTTAATCCGAAGCGATCGAGCATTTCCAGGCCTTCTGCGATTCGCGATCTCCCGAACAGGGAATGCCAGAAGCTCCCCCCGTTTCCCGATTGGGCGGCAAGGGAAAGAAGCAGGCTTTCCAGGACCGCCATCTTTATGTAAAGCTGGGGGATCTGAAAGGAACGAGCCAGTCCCCTCTTGATAATCGTTCGGGGGGGTAACCCGGTCATTTCCCTCCCCATAAACTGGACGTTGCCGCATTCGGGTTTGAGATAGCCGGTGATGAGATTTATGAACGTGGTCTTGCCCGAGCCGTTGGCCCCCACGATGCCGACAAATTCCCCTTTTTTGATCTCCACATTGATCCCGTCGGCTGCGCTGACCATTCCAAAATATTTTGTGAGGTCAAAGGCCTTTAAGATCGGACCTGCATCATTCATGGGCGACCCCTTCCTTGTTGGGCCTGACCCCGCCCACTATAGATTCGTAAATGGCATACAACCCCCCTGGCCGAAAGAGTATGACAAACAACATGATGCCGCCCAATACCATCTGCCACGCATATGGAATGAACTTGGAGGCGTAAGTCTGGATAAACTCAAAGGCGACGGCCCCCATCAGGGCACCCGCAATACTCTCAAAACCACCAAGCAGGGCGACAAAAACGAACTCTCCCGATTGGATCCAAAAGGCATCCTCGGGCACGACGTGGCCGACCGTGAAGGCTGCCAGGACCCCGGAGATCCCGCCGAGGCCGCCGGCAAGGACATAGGTCAGGTACAGAACGCGCCGGGCGGACTCTCCTGTGTACTCAATCCGAATCTCATTGTCGCCCAATGCCGTCAGGAAATAGCCGACAGGTGAAGCCAGGAAGCGGTGTACCACATAAGTGGCGATCCCTGCAATGACGAGAGAGAAATAGTAAAATCCAAATCCGCTTGCATGAACTTCAACTCCCGCCAACCTGGCCACTCCCGTTGCCAGTCCGTCGGTTCCGCCGGTGAACCAGTAAAACTTGAGCAAGATGGCATACAGGATCATGGACAAGGCCAGATTGAGCATGGCAAAGAAAACACCACGGTATCTGGCCATTAGAACCCCCAAAAGGGCGGCCATGACCAGGCCCGCAAGGGCCCCTATTGGGACCAGGACCAGAACTTCTCGAAATTCGAACCACTTGACACTGAACCCGACGGTATAGGTGCCGGTGGCATAGAAAAGGGCGTGGCCGAATGTAACCTGTCCCCCCCGGAGGAACATGGTAACGCCCATCACGGCGATGAACATGAACAGGGCCTTTGTGAGGATGAAGACGCCCCAGCTCGGCAGCACCAGCGGCAACACGACCAGCAAGACAGAGATAATCAGGACAGGGAGCTTTGACTTCATCTCAGATCCTCCTCTCTTCGACCTCACCGAAGAGTCCCTGAGGTCTGAAGGCCAGCACGAGGACCATGATGAGGTAGATCGCCACAAGCTCCAGCTCTGCAAACAGATGGATCGATGCTGCCCGGGCAATACCCACGATCAGCGAGGCCACGGCCGCACCCTCCAGGCTTCCCATACCGCCGATGGCAACCACTGCAAAGGCCAACACGATCACCTCAACGGCAAAGCCTGGTACCACTGCGATGGTCGGTGCAATGAAGGCGCCGCCCAAGGCCGCGGCAAGGGCACCAATGGTAAAGGCCACGGTAAAGATAACGCCGACGTTAACTCCCATCGCAACGCTTACCTCGCGGTCATAAATTACCGAGACAACGATCTTGCCGAAACGGGTGCGCCGCATGAGCCAGATCAAAAACCCGCCGAACACCACGGCAATTGCGATCAGGAGAAAATTATACCACGGGTAAATGATTCCCGAAACCTGGAACTGCCCGAGGAAGGTATAGGGCTCGGTTACAAACATGGGGTTCCCACCCCAGATCAGCTTCATTAAATCGTCCAGGACCAGGAGGATAGAATAGGTCAGGAGCAGCTGGATGTGAATGTCGCTCCCGTAGATGCGCCGGAGCGTCAGTCGCTCGATGATTGGACCCGTCAAAAGCCCGATGATAATCGCACCAGCCAGAAGCGAGAAATAGCTAAGGACAACTGGAAGCCCAATGCCCAGGAGTTTCAGGGTGATCCAGGTGGCAAGGTAGGCGCCCAACGAGTAAATGGCGCCGTGGGAAATATTCAGGATACGAAGAACGCCGTAAACAAAGGTGAGTCCGACCGAGACGAGAAACAGGTTGGCCCCGTAGTTGAGGGCGTCGATCAAAATGATGGTAAGCATACTCGCATCGCTTCCTTCGTCTTGATATGGTTTCTGTCAGCAACCACACAGCAACGCAGGGGCGCGAAGGGGGATTTTAACCCTTCGCGCCTTTTCCCAATCTGGAAAAATTCTTATTCGAGGGTTTTTAGCCAGTCGTAGGTCTTCACCCCAAGCGGGGGCGATATTTCCCCGCCGCCGATCCGAAAGCGGTCTACCAGAATGGCAAAACCGTATTTCTTGGATTGCTTGGTGATCCCGATAAGCCCCGGTGTAACGACTTGATGGTCTTCTCGCATGACGCATGTCCCGCCGGGCACCTCATAGGCTAGTCCTTCAAAGGTCTTGATAACTTCCTCGGTGGTGGGCCAGCGGCCCAGGATATTGATGGCCTTTTCATAGGCGGCCTTCAAACCTGCCCACGCCTGGTAGCAACGGTACGCGGGATAATCCGGATAGCGTCCTCCGGTCAGTTTATGATACCTTTCCACAAACTCCTTGTTGGCTGGATGGGTCGCCGGATCGGGATCCAGAAAGTACCCTGCTGTAACTCTGGGAAGTGCGACCACGCCGTCCGGCATGATCCCTTTGACATCCTGCAGGGCCGCCTCACCCGTGCTGAGGAGGACCGTGCTCTGCTGGAACAGGCCCCGGGGGGCTGCCTGTTTGATAAATGCGATCAGGCCACCGCCCCACAAGCTGGAGTGAATCACGTCTGCCTTGGCCATCAACAACTTGGAGATCTCTGCCGAATACTCCCCGGCCTGAATCTTTGGCCAGAGGGTTGTCTTGACCTCTACAGGCGGCATGCCGGCATGCTTGCGCAGCTGCTGCAACGCCGCCAAGAAGGTCCCCCATGAATCCCGGCCCCAGGCATAGTCATCGTTGATGGCGGCAACGGTCTTGATATTGGGCTTTTCCCTCATCACGTATCTGGCCAATATCACGCTGTCCGCAGCCTGGTTGTCTGAAGTCCTGAATGTGTACTTGAGCTTCATGTCTTCGGTCAGGCGGTGGGTCCCGCAGATGTGGATAATGGTCAGGGTCTTTAGTTCCTCCGCCACAGGGGCAACGGCCAGGCAATTGGAGCTAGAGGTGAATCCGAGAACGGCGTTTACCTTTTCTTCCAACACCAGGCGCCGGTATTCGGTCACCTGTTTGCTGGGCCCTCCCGCCTCGTCAATAACAATCAACTTGATCGGGACGCCCCCGATGCCTCCCTCCTGGTTCCACTTGTTCACCAGAACTTCACTGGCCGCTTTGGTGGAAACCCCAAATACGGCACCCCCACCTGAAAGGAAGTCACTGAAGCCTACCTTGAATTCGGCTGGTGCACCTTTAGGCGGCGCTGCAATCGCGGGTATAGGGCCGGAAAAAAACAGCAACCCGACCACAAAAAACCCAAGCAAGAATCCTGAAGTTACCTTAATCCTTCTCATGCTAACCCCTCCTTTCCATAAATTATTCTTCAGAAAAACCGACCGATCGATTAGCCCTTAGTATACAAAAATCGGTTTGTCAAGGAATTATCAATGGGGTCTCTGTGAGACATCCTAATATGAAGAGATGGCCTTGTGTTTTTTAAACGACTGCCGTCCCCCGGACAAACCGACCGAATCCGGGTTCTCCCGCTATGTTTCCGTTTTCCATAATCAGTTGGCCGCGGACAATGGTATAGACCGGCACACCAGAGACTTCCATCCCTTCCCAGGATGTAAAGCCGGTCTTGGAGTGCATGTCATTTGCGGCAAGAACCATCTTTTTCCCCATATCCACGATGGTAAAGTCAGCGTCGCTGTCTACCTGTATTGTTCCTTTCCCGGGATACAGGCCAAAAATCCTTGCCGGGTTTTCAGCGCAGAACCGGGCCAGGTCTTCCAGGGTGATGACTCCGGAATTGACTTGATCCAGCATGAGCGGGATAAACTCCTGGGCACCGGTTATACCAAGGGGCACGGAGAAATTATCCTGCCACCCCGGGCTTACCTCGTCGCGTGTATGGGGGGCATGTTCGACCACCATAACATCTGTAACGCCATTTTTCAGACTCTCTCTCGCCGCCTCCGGGCTATGGGCCCAGAGATAGGTAAAAGGCCCCACTTTTTCGGCCTGCTGTCTCGTCATCAGCATTGAGGTGGCCTCGAGTTCTCCATAAACCGTCTGACCCAGTTCCTGCTTTGCGTGTCTGACCATCTCATACGCACCAACCGGCATGACCCCCAGATGAAGGACATAGAGGCGGACCCTGGCAAGTCCTGCGTAATAAAGCGATGCAGCAAGCCCTGCGGCCATCCCGTGGCCATACATGTAGCCCTTTTCGTAGGCCTCCATGTAGGCACGGTTGTCCGTATTGCCCTTGTCGATATAATCCCTGAAGGTCATCCGCTTGCACCATGGCGGGTCATCATGGTGCACAGCGCAGACGAGTCCGGTATCTGCCACAGCCTCATACAGCTCGTAGAGCAACCCGTGGTCGATCACCCCGAGCTCTGAGATATAGGGATAGACTTCCTTGATATGCCGTGTGTTAAAAATCTTTATGCCGATGGCACCGGCCTTGGCGAGTTTTGCGACTTCCCCGGGGAAAAGCCCGCCGCCATAAACCCCAAAATCCACATAAGATTTTTTTTGAATGGTTTCCAGTTTTGTCTGGAAGTTCTCGAGCGTTGTTGGGTGGGGATCGTTGTTGGTCATGTCCAGGCAGAACGTAATGCCGCCGGCTGCTGCGGCCCTGGTGCCGGACTCAAAATCCTCCTTTGCGGTGTGTCCGGGTTCGCGAAAATGGCAATGGGTATGCCAGAGGCCCGGCAGTATACACAGACCTGTTGCGTCTATGGTCTTCTTCGCCAAAGGAAAGGCCTGTTTACTGCCGATTGCGACTATCTTCTGGTTATCCACTGCAATATCGGCCCTGAAATGATCATGGGCCGTATAGACCGTGCCCCCCTCGATGATAAGATCAATCTCTTTCATTCCCTCTCCTCACAATTCCGACTCCCCCGGCCTTCCTGCTTCACCTGTCGCAGGGTTTTCCGGTAGTATTCGTTAAAGACCGTACATCCGACGTGCTCTTGCGACATCAAGAGAACGCTGCAGCCGCCACAGGCGGTGCAGAAATTGATCCGGTCGATTTCCTGATGCAACATCTTTTTTGCAAACAGCGGGTCGGCAAGCGACTGTCTCCCAATTCCCACCAAATCCACACACCCATCCTTGAGGTTTTTCTCCGACCAATACAAAAAGCTCTTCTTTGACGGGTCCGGCTCTTTGAGGCTGTTCGTCCCGTCCCTGAGGTAGCTGTATCCCGATCCAATCACCGGGATCTTCACGGCATCCTTTACGGCTTTGGCCCATCCAAAATGTCTATAGACCCCTTCCGGGTAGTTTTTTGTGGGTCTCACGATTTCGGGGGTGACCGGCGGTATCCCCGCCGATACATTGATATAGTCCATCCCCAGTTCTTCCATCATCTTGGCGAACTCGATTGGCTCGGAGAGGTCCTCGACCACCTCCGCCGGACCCCGGGTGCCAAACCCCCCTGGTATTCCCTCATAGAATGAATACCGTGCGCCGGTGACAAAAGAACTGTCCTTTACCGCCTCCTTTATCTTTTGCGTGGTATCCCTGAAAAACCGCGTTCGGTTCTCGAAGCTATTTCCATAGCAATCGGGTCTTATATTCGCAGGCCTGATGATCTCGCCGCAGAGATAGCCGTGACATTGTTTAAAGTCGATGCCGTCCGCTCCCACCTCTCTCGCGATTACAGCCGCTTTGGCAATCCGGCTGCCGATCGCCTCAATTTCCGGCTCGGACAGGATGTGGACCTTTGGATCTCCTGTTGGATATACGGAGACTACCTTTGAGAAATCGGGATGGCTGAACCTACCCGCGTGTACAATCTGAAAGAGGATCAGTGATTCGCCGTTTATCGCACGCATCTCCTTGATCAGCCTCTCCAGCCCCCCTGCCGTATCCTCCGAGATTTTTAACTGATTCTTCCTGGCACGGCTCTCGTAAGAGATGGTCAGGGATTCGACAAAGATGATTCCCGCCTGGCCCTCTGCCAGGTTTCGGTATCGCTGGAAGGTGAGTTCGGTGGGTCTTCCGGAGCCATCTCCGTCATTACACTCCATGGGTTGATTTACGATGCGGTTGGGCGCGAGTTTTGTTCCAATCCGGATGGAAGAAGAGAGCATCTCGACACTCATGTCCCTGACTTCTCCTTTATCAGTATCAATCGTAAAATTCTCTGGCATCCCCTAATTGACCACCCAGACAGCGTGTCCCTTGGCCAAATGAATGAGTTTGTGGCTGACGCGGCCCATAAAAAACTCTCTGACCTTGGATAGCCCCCTTCTGCCAACCACAATAGTCCCATGGCCCCCATCCCGGGCTTCTTCAAAGATGGCCACCGCTCGACTGTATACGCCTGTAATTATCTTTGTGGAGACCTGATCTGTATCAAATCCGGCTTCTATGAGATGACGCCTGGCTTTATCAAGGTTGGCATTGACTTCCTCCTTGGTCTCTTCTATGTACTCATTGGATGGGGCAAGAAGATGGTACCCGGACTTTAGCGACTCTCCACCTCTGATTACATGCACAAGGGTAACATCCACACCCGAACCAGCCATTATTTCTCCCACGTAATCCACCGCCTGCATAGCGCCCTCCGACCCGTCGAGCCCCAAGAGGATCTGTTTGGCCCCCGGGCTTTCTCCAACGACCCAGAGAGGTAGAAAATCGATTTTCTCGATGAGTTTGGTGGATACGCCGCCGAGAACAACCGCCTCGAGTTCAGTGATCCCTTTTCTTCCGATGACGACACCCCTGTAGTCGCCTCTGGCCTCATGGATGATATCTCGAGCGATGCCCTTTTCTTCCACCGTTACCTTTTCTTCTACGGCATCAGAGTGGAATCCGGCATTCAGAAGGATCTGTTTGGCCTTTGCCATGTATTCCTGAACCGCCATTTCCTGTCGCATTTCCAGTTCATCTATTTCCTTTGTCATCTTGTGATCGAAGTCCGGTTTTCTCCCCAGATCCCGATAATACTCTGGCAGTTTGCAATAGACATGAAACAGGACCACATGCATTTCTTGAAGTGAAGTGATTTCACCCACATACCTGACGGCGTCCAAGGCGTGCTCCGATCCGTCTACGGCCACCAATATCTTGCCTCTACTAGAACCCATTGTCTAAAGATCTCCTTTCTTTAGTGGCGCCGGGATCGAAAGCCCCGGCGGTTAGGGTATTTTGTCCAGTCATTTAGATCTAATGATACTACTCCGTCAGACACAGTCTTTCAAGTCACCCTTTCCACCATCCAGAGTATACCGGCACGGTAAATCCTGATATCCCCGAGAAAAGACCCTGGAAACCTGACTCTTTGAAATTCCCCCGTTTGCCCGGGGGCCGTGATGACGCAAGGCCCTGTTCAGGATTTCTGTCCCTCCTTTATCAAAGTGGCAAGGAGTGCCCCCATGATGGGGACAAAGGCCACAATCCACAGGGTGTGGTTGAGCCCTGCCACGTCTGCAAGATAACCCGAAAGGGCCGTCCCGATCCCGCCGGTTCCGAAGGCAAGACCCAGAACCAGCCCTGAAGCGAGTCCGAGGTGTCGTGGCAAGAGCTCCTGGGTCAGAACAACGGTGACGGAAAAGGAGGCCAATAAGGCCGCACCGGAAGCCGCTGCCAATACCCAGAGCCATATCCCGCCGCTCAATAACATAAACGACATAAGAGCAGGGAAAAGAAGCAGGCTTACGATGATGACGCTCCGACGACCTATCCGGTCTGAGATATACCCCCCGTAAAGCCCGCAGGCAGCGCCTCCCATCAAGAAAACTGCCAGCATCAAGCTCCCCGCTTCCGGACCAATCCCCTGGTTGTGAAAAAACATGGGGAGGTATGTCAGAAAGGTCATATACACCCATGCGCGCAGCATGACGATGAGACATACTGCGATGAGGGACAGCCAGGGGATCGGGTAGGATTCGCGGTGAAAAGCGCTTTGTGAGGCGTTTCGACCAGGGGCCTCTCGTTTTAGGAAATCTCCTGGATAAAACAAGATAATCAGTGCCAGGAACACTGCCGGCGGGAGTAGCCCCAGCGTTGCGTGGAGGTCCAACCCGAGCACCAGGAGACCACCGACCACAGGGCCAAGGGCAAACCCGAGATTGCCGGCTGTGGAAAAAACAGCCGCCCCAAATCCTCGCCTCGACCCACTTACAAGAAAGATGGCCATCATGGCCCGTGGGTGAAAGGCCGCCGTACCCAGACCCGCAAGCCCGAGTAAGACCAAAGCGGACCGGTAGGATGGGGCCCAACCCAGAAGCCCCATGCTGAGTGCAGTCCACAGGATTCCCACGGGAATAAACCACCCGGTGCGCAAGCGGTCTGAAATGTGACCAAATAGGGGCTGACTCACTGATGAGGTGATATTGAGGATGGTCATTGCGAGGCCGGCCTCGAAATAGGTCAGGGCAAAAAGCTCTTTGAGCCTGACAAGGACCACGGGGAGAATGCCCTGGGAGGCGTCCACCCAGACATGCCCCAGGAAGATCAGCAGGATAGGGATCTTTTCCACTTTTCACGCTCTCCGGGTATGGTCTCTTCAACACTGATCACGAGCAGATAACCCTTGCCCGCGCATTTTACCTCCCCGTTTCTAAGGTCAAAAAACGATTTAGAATCTAGGAAACCCTGTTCTGTATGAGGATATCGATCGCCCCTGGCACAGGGCAGACAGACACACAACTGCCACACCCTATACAGTTATCCTCCTGGACCCACACCATTTCTCCCCCGTCCTGCATGCCATTGTAAAAACAGTTTTGCAGACATCGTTTGCAGTAGTTGCAGTATTCGAGGTTGACGCGGGCAAACTCCTTGGGCATCTCGGCGTAGGCCAGAGAGGCATCGGCTGCGATACCCCACATCTCGACTACACGCTTATAGCCCTTTTTGTCCATAAATTTTTCGAGCCCCCGGACCTGCTTCCTGAGCCAGTCATAACCATAGGCCATCACTGCCGAGCACATCTCCACAATATGGGCACCGCTCATGATAAACATGACGATATCCCGCCAGTCGTATGCCCCGTTGGTCCCGGCGATAAAGATTTCGCCCCTGTAGCGGCAGTGGACCTGGCTGATCCACCTGAGGGTCAGCGGCTTGACCCAGGGGCCACCCGCCCCTGCCGATCCATAGATGAGGGGCTTTCCGGTTTCGATATCGGGCAAAAAGCCAAGATACCGGTTTGTCAGTGTGACCGCAGCCGCCCCTGCCTCTTTGAGCCGGCCGGAGAGTTCTACCAGGTCGGTAACCTGGGGGGTTACCTTGATCATTATAGGCACGCCAACTGCCTTGGCCACGGCCCGGGTGATCTTGCTGGCATAGTCAAAATCCTGCCCCACGTTCATCCCGGTTCTGAGCCCGGGCATCAGTTTTGGATGGGGACACCCGAAGTTGAGTTCGATCAGCGGCACACCCGCGTCCTCTATCTGCCGGGCAAGGTCTATCCACCCTCGGGTCTCGGTGGATGCGATACTCCCGATTACCACAACATCGTTTTGTTTGGCGTAGACAAGCGCCTTTTTGACCTCGGGCAGGAATTCCTTCGGCTCTTCCATTGCCAGGCCACTACGTCCATAAAGGGTGAAGGCCCGCGGGACCCTGCCCCGGCAGACTTCATGCCGCTCATTCAGAAAACGCCATTTGGACCGCGTGGTCAGCTCTCGCATCGGCTCCGAGTCGGTCATGGTTTTGGCAACCACGCCACCCACCCCCGTATCGATGCACTTCATCATGTTCCTCGCGTTCAAAGTGGGCTCGGCGGACGAGGCCACCACTGGATTCTTAAATCGAATGCCACAGAAATTTACTTCCAGATTTGCCACGATCTCCTCCTTAATTGTAACTATTCAGGTTGTCAGGTTCGGGGTTCACGGTTCAGGGTCGGCTGTCCTGGATGATATGGGATGAAATGCGCGCGCGAGGTCCAATTTTTTCAAAAAAGCCTAGCATTTCCCAACATAGATTTCAAAAAATATGATCAATGTCTGCAAAGCGCTTGATATCATTGAGTTTGCAAGTGTCCTATTTCAGACTGTGTTTAGCCGGTGCAGTTTATGAAACCAAAGGACCCAGGATATGAAACAACTCCTGAGTACACGGTTTCTCAAATACATTGACGCATTTTAAGGCACTAGATTCCGGCTGGAGTTTATCCCGTACTTGATACGGGGCCGGAATCCAGGTGTCCTCCCCCTACTTATTGAGATGTCACAATATCTTTATATCGGCCTCTGGCCAAGCTCATCCGGGACCGGCATAGCCAGTCCCACATAACCACGCCCATAGGGCGTGGGTTTCTACAATGAACTAAACGAAGCATATCTTATGCCCCTGACAATGAGCCGAAGATAGCAAGGGGGTGTTTTTGTGGTGCTTGGCGGCAACCGGGAGGGTTTTTGTGAGGGGATGAATCTAGGCCGGTGAAATTGAGGAATAACCGAGTTCAAGCAAACCCAGTCCTTCACTTTTGACCGATCGATTTGGCCGGAGACTACAAGAACAGTCCATGATTCTTCTCGAAAAACTCATGGAAAACAATAACATTGGAAGTCTTTAATTCAGCTGATAAGGAAACCCAAGTGTTTTATGGCTTATTTGCGTCCCAAGACCTCCTTCAATTTATCAGCGAATACTGAGATCAAAAACGGTTTCTGGATGAACCCTTGGGCACCTGCGTCAAGGATGTCCTGGGTAGGACCCTCTATGCCATAGCCACTGCATACGATCACCTTCAGACCCGGCCTGGCTTCCATAATAAGAGGATACACCTTGTCACCCGGGATATCAGGCAGCTTTATGTCCAGGAGTGCAAGGTCAATATCACCCTCAAAGGTCTTAGCAAGCTTAATTGCCTTATTGCCGGTCTTAGCTTCCAACACTCGGTAGCCAAGCCTCTGCAAAGTCTGCCGGATCATCATCATTACCTCTTCTTCATCTTCTATGACCAGGATGGTCCCTTCACTCTTTGGAAAATCGATCGCTGGTTTTTGAGTTCCCCCTTCCTTGTCCCCCTCCTCATCTTCAACAGCTGGCAGGTAGATGCGGACCACAGTCCCCTTACCCAGTTCTGAGTCCACCGTGATTGTGCCATTGTGGTTCTTGATAATCCCGTAAACAGATGCCATGCCAAGCCCACGGCCAATGAAGTGGGTGGTAAAGAAGGGATCAAATATCTTTGCCCTTGTCTCTTCGTCCATGCCTTTTCCATCATCCTCGATAGAAAGGCAAACATATGGCCCAGGCCTGAGATCAGGATGATCCTTTATGAACTGCTTGTCGAGGTCCATGTTTCTGGTGGAAATCCTGATGCGGCCAGGCCCCTCTATGGCTTCATTTGAATTGACCACGATGGCAGAGAGGACCATCTGAATCTGGCTGGCGTCGACATTAACATCCATGAGATCCAGTGGAAGATCGGTTTCCACACGCACGGCAGGATCAAGGGTGTGTTCTATAAGGGGTAGGGTATCTTCCACAAAATCGCTCAATGACACGGGTCGGGGTTCATATTTTCCTCCCCTTGCATAGGCTAGCAATTGACTTGTGAGGTTGGCCATACGGTGGCCTGACACCTTCATGTCTTTGAGGCTTGCCATCGTCTTTTCATCTCTGCTATGTGTCATCTCAAGCAGACCGATGTGCCCGATGATGGGAGTCAGGGCATTGTTGAACTGGTGGGCAATGCCTCCCGCCAGCGTGGCAATGGCCTCCATCTTTTCTGCTTCCTGGAGTTGGGCCTGGAGTCTTCTTGTTTCGGTGATGTCCTGATCCGTTCCAAAAATGCGAACAGGGGTACCGCTTTCATCACACTCTACCCCTCCGCGGTCGCGGATAATCCTCTCTGAGCCCTCTATGGGTACCGTTCGAAACTCAAAATCAAAAGATCCCTTTTTTTCCACTGCTTTTTTGAGCACTGAGGAAACGCGCTCTCTGTCGGCAGGGTGGACTCTGGACAGGAGAAAATCAAAAGAAGGCTGTGCTGGCTCTCCTGGGATAAGTCCAAGAATGCGATATAGCTCATCAGACCATTTGTCCTGATTTAACTTCATGTCGCGGCTCCAGTTTCCAATATGGGCGATCTCCTGTGCCTTGTCTAGATTCTCCTTCATTTCTCTTAGGGCTGTGTAGGCCAATTTTCTTTGGGTAATATCCTCCACCACTGCAATATGATAATTCGGTTTTTCGTCAAGCCCCCACATGGCGGATGTCGTTAAATTCACCCAGACAATAGAGCCATCCTTATGGATATATCTCTTCTCAAACGAGGAGTCTCGAATCTCACCCCTTATCAGCCTTTGGATGTTGTCCAGAGAAGGCTGCAAATCATCCGGGTGAGTGATTTCCATAAGGGTCATCCCTGTCATTTCTTCCCGTGTGTAACCGACAATGTCGCAATACTTCTGATTGACCCTGAGGAATCGACCTGTTTCGGTCTCAACCTGACCGACACCCACGGCTGCCTGCTCAAATATGGCACGGAATCTCTCTTCGCTCTCCCGTAGCGCGTCTTCGGTTTGTTTGAGATCGGTTATGTCCAAACCGATCCCCGCCAAGTAGACCGGCTTGCCGTCCTTCAACACCGGAAACTTGGTGGTCATTTGGGTGTGAATCTGGCCATCAGGATAAGGGATGGAGTCAAAGAATTCCATGCGACGACCTTTAGACAGGACCTCACGGTCTTTTTCGCCGAATAAAGCTGCTGCTTCGGGCGGCCAGAGTTGGTCGTCCGTCTTGCCGTACCAGTCTCCCCTTCTCTTATACCCCAAACGATCTTCATAGGCCTTATTCACATAAACTAAGCGACCTTTGAGATCCTTGATAAATACCACACCAGGAAAATGATCCATAAAGAGCACAAACCTTTCCTCACCCTCCCGCAGCGCCTCCTCCGCTCGTTTTCGTTCGGTGATGTCTATCTCGTGGCCCATAATGGCAGGCCTTCCTCCATACATGATGGGATCGCTTACCATGATTTCATGCCAGACTGCTTCTCCGTCCTTCTTGAGTCTCTTGATCTCATAGCGCTGCGGAACCTCTTCACCCTTTAATCTCTTATCTGCTCTTTGCCTAATAATCTCCCTCTGGTCCAGATGAATCAGATCAAGATGGTCCCTTCCAAGCAATTCTTCGGGCTCGTACCCATGCATTTCTGCAAATCTATCATTCACAAACACATACTTACTGTCTTGGTGGATAAAGACCCCGCTAAGTGAGCTATGTGCAAGGGTCCGATACTTCTGCTCCGATTCCCGTAGCGCCTCCTCTGCCCGCTTGCGCTCGGTGATGTCACGGAAGATTGTCTGAATCATGATTCTGCCTTTATGCCGGAAAAACGTGCCTGTGGACTCAACATCAATCACATGGTTATCCAGAGCAAGCACCCTGTGCTCTCTAGGCGGAGCGAACCAGCCCTTTTTGACAACCTTGTTAATCCGTTTCTTTGATTCGGCTCTATCATCCGGATGAACCAGGTCCAGATAAGGCCGTCCTTTCAACTCCTCATGACCCGACGCGCTGAACATCCTTACGGCAGCCGGGTTTGCGTAATCTAAAATACCATCGCATTGGACCACGATGGCATCCGGCGAAATCTCAGCCAACTGACGATATTGCTCTTCCCTCTCACGAAGTGCCTCCTCCGCTTTCTGTTTCTCGGTAATGTCGGAGAAAACACCATATGCATACCGTACATTATCTTCTTCAAAAGCCAGAATTGCCATATCGTGAATCCAAATCCACTCCCCGTCTTTCCTTTGAATCCTATACTCGACATTATATTCCTTTTTCCTTCTGAACATCATTCTAAAGGATTCCCTTACTAACCCTACATCATCAGGATGTATTCTTCCAAACCATAAGGCCTCCCCTTCCTCATATATTTCTTCTTGACTATAACCGTATATTCTTTCCACATTTGGGCTTATAAATATGGTTTTTGCATCCTCGCTAGTTACCCAAGACACAGAGGGTATGTTTTCAATTAAGAGACGATATCTCTCTTCGCTTTCACGTAGTCCCTCTTCAACTTCCTTATGCTTAGCAGCTTCTCTCTCTAGTTTTTTAACCCTTTTTTCCAGTTCTTCATAGGTTGGTTTCTTGGCCATCAGAAAATCCTCCATGTACCCTCAAAATGAAAAACTCATACTTATTTGGGTCTTAAATACTATGACAGAGACCGTGATTCTTGCTAGACCTTGAACCTTTGCGCCTCTTTGTCATTCCGGCCCCGTATCAAATACGGGATAAACTCCAGCCGGAATCCAGAAATACCATCACGTGAGCACAGTTCAACTGAGAAATATGTCACCGAATTTACGGGACGAAGCACTTAGGGCTTGCGCAGAAATGACTTCACATTTTCGCATCCCATCTTTGGGTCATCTTCGGCCGCACCTCAATCGCAAGATCCTCGAAATAGTACTACTATTC
>CAZXCQ010000071.1:0-23902 GCA_964639275.1 uncultured Desulfobacteraceae bacterium
TTCTTCCTATGGCAGGTGATTTCTTTACGCTCTCTTACGGGCGAGTTATACACCCAAAAAACGGAATCTCCATTGCCCTGCTCGAGTGCCTGTTTTGAAAATAGCTAAATTGATACGGATTTTGGAATTTGGGCAGGGGCGTGTAAGATGATTTTGAAAGTAAATCCGCAATCCGCAATCCGCAATCCGCAATCGGAAATGGCATAAGAGGTTTTCTATGTCCAGCGTCTGGCTACCGTGTGGGGATTATCATTGGAACTACGCCCAGGATCAGGGGTGGTGGCAGACCAATTTTATCAAGGGCAAGATGCTCCTGCTCCTGGCCTTCGTTTTTATCGGCATCCCTTTGCTGGCCGATGAATACTGGATAAGCGTGGGGACCATGGTCGGCTACACCGCCATGGGCGCCCTGGGTGTTCAGCTTCTCATCGGCTATTCAGGACTGATTACACTGGGCCATGCCGCATTTATTGCGGTGGGGGCCTACACCAGCACCATGCTGGTTTTGCAGTTCCCCTGGCCCCAGTTTATTGTAGACTGGGGGCTTGCATATCCCGTCAGTATCGTTATAGCGGGCATTGTCGCGGGGTTTTGGAGTGTGCTTTTTGGGCTCCCCTCTGCCAAGGTCAAGGGCTTTTATCTGATCCTGACCACCATGGCCGCCCAGTTTATCACCGTGGATTTTATCCTGACCCAGTATATCAGCCGGATCGGAGGGAGGGGCCAGGCCTTTTCCCTACCACCCGGTACCATCAGGATTGGGCCATGGGTGATTGACACGGAGAAAAGTATTTACTACGTGATGGCCGTTTTGCTGACATTAATGGTGATTGTCCTGGCCAACCTGCTTCGCTCCAAGCCGGGCCGGGCATGGGTGGCGATCAGGGATAACGATATCGCGGCCGAGGCCCTGGGCATCAATATCGTGTGGTATAAGCTCCTGGCCTTTTTTGTGGCCGGGTTTATGGCAGGCGTGGGCGGGGCCTTCTGGGTCTGCAATACCGCGGCCCTGAGCCCCGAACACTTCCCATGGTTTTGGTCGCTCTGGTTAGTCGGGGTGATCCTGATCGGCGGGGTCGGTTCTATTCATGGGGCCATCTTCGGATCCGTCTTTATGGTTGTCGTCATGGAACTGCTCCAGATGGCGGCCATTCCCTTGGCAGAATATTTCCCGAAGGTGCTGGTTGATTTTGCCTATATCAAAGATATGGCATTCGGTCTTGCGATCTGTGCCTTTCTGATCTATGAGCCCAACGGACTGGCCTACCGATGGTGGCAGGCCAAGAACTATTTTAACCTCTGGCCATTTTCCTATTAGGGCATAACAACCCAGTCCCGCCGGTAATACGGGAGGAAAACAACTCAAAACCAAAATCAGAAAGGAGGTGAAGAAAGCAGACATCTTTGTGGTCTTTGTCCGTGGTAATGGGAATAGACAACAATAGTACATCAGCAAAGGGGGAAAACCAATGAAGAAACGTATTTTTCTAAGGCTTTTTATACCACTTTTGGCAGTGGCGTTTTTGGCAGGATTTTCAGCTACTGCGGTGGCCAAACAGATCAAGATCGGTGGTCTCAACGACACCACCGGGGCCACCTCAGACGTGGGGAAAGACTATACCCTCGGCATGGCGGAGGCCTACAAATACATCAACTCCCAGGGAGGCATTAACGGGAAGAAGATCAAGTATACGTGGTTTGATTACGGGTATCGTATTCCCGAGGCCATTACAAAGTATAAACTCCTGAAAAGACTAGGAAATGTTGTCATTATGGGGTGGGGGACCGGAGATACGGAGGCCCTTTCACCCACCATCAACAAGGACAAGATCCCTTATGTATCCGCCTCTTATTCGGCGCACCTGACCGATCCCAAAAAGACACCTTATAACCTCTTCTTTTCATCTGACTATTCAACCAATGCCAGGGCCTGCATTACCGCCTGGTTTGACAAGAAATGGCCCAAACACAAGGACTATGGCAAGAGAAAACCGCGGTTTGCCTGTGTATATGGTTTTTCCTCACCCTATTGCTCAGCGCCGATCAAGGCCATAAAAGACCAGGCCAAACTGCTCGGTTTTGAGATCGGCCCGGATCAGGACGTCTCTCTTCTTGCCCTGGACACCAAGAGCCAGATCATGGCCCTAAAGCCTTTTAAACCCGATCTGCTCTGGCACGGCAACACCACCATGTCGGTTGCTGCCACGGTCAGGGACGCCTATGCCCTGGATCTCGGCGCCGACTGGATCATCAACAACTGGGGTTTTGATGAAAATCTGCCCCTCCTGGCCGGGAAGGCCGCAGAGGGGGTCATGGGGGCCACGCCGTGTGCATTTTTCGGCCAGAATGTCAAGAACATGGACCTGGTTGTTTCATGTGCCGAAAAATACAACCCGGGTGTCCCATTGGGCAAAAGACTGAACCGGACGGTTCAGGCATGGGGCGACGCCCTGATTACGTGGGAGGCCTTAAAACGGGCGGACAAAAAGGGTGTTGATCTGACCAAAAAAGGCTGTGGCGAGGCAATCATGGAAGAAGGGTTTGAAACAATGCGCAATTTTGATATCGGGCTTGGGGCCGCCCCCATCAGTTTTACGCCGACCGACCACAGACCGGCCACGGGCTGTCGGGTTCAGGAGTGGAAGGATGGGAAATTCCAGCTCGTGGAAGATGTGGACCTCAAAAAACGCTGGCCCGAGCTATGGGAAAAGAAATGGCTTGGATGGTAGATCTCTAGCAATATTACCCTGGAGCAAAGGTCTTGGAAACATCAGAGGCGATACTAAACATCAATAATATTGAGGTCAAGTACCATGAGGTCATCTTGGTCCTTAAGGGCGTCTCTATCACGGTTCGCAGAGGGGGTATCGTTGCACTGCTTGGCGCCAACGGCGCTGGCAAGAGCACGACCCTCAAGGCCATTTCGGGGCTGCTAAAGACCGAGGATGGCGAGGTGACCGATGGCGCCATTGAGTATAGAGGGGAGAATATCCACCACGAAAGGGCGGCAAAGATCGCCAAGGCCGGGATCGTGCAGGTCATCGAAGGCCGGAGGGTGTTCGAGCACCTGACTGTTGAGGAGAATCTCAAGGTGGGCGCGCATCTGAGAAAGACCGGTTCGGTGAAGGACGGCCTTCAGATGGTATACCACTATTTTCCCAGGCTGCTGGAGAAACGGGGTGAGATCGCCGGGTTTGTGAGTGGTGGGGAACAGCAGATGACGGTCGTGGGAAGGGCCTTGATGACCGAGCCCAAACTGATGTTGTTGGACGAGCCTTCCATGGGTCTCGCCCCCATGCTTATCCATGAAATCTTTAATATCATCACCCAGCTCAATAAAAAGGAGCGGATTTCCATCCTCCTGGTGGAGCAGAATGTAAAGCTGGCCCTTAACGTGGCGCCTTATGCCTATGTCATGGAGAACGGCCGGATTGTGATGGATGACACCTCTGAAAAACTGAGCGAGAACGAAGATATCAAGGATTTCTATCTTGGCATGGGTGGCGCGAAGAAGAGTTTTCGCGATGTAAAACACTATAAGCGAAGAAAAAGGTGGTTGTCCTGATCAGAAAACACATTCCAAGTTGGAATTCGCACCTGTGAGGCTTTGCAGCAGTTCACAGGGCAAGGAATCCGGAGCTAGGAATCTTAGATCTCTTCTTTTCCCAAATCCGAATTCCCAAATCCGAATTCCAGATAAGGGAGGTTTACTATGAAGAAAAGAGTGGCTCTCATGACGGTTTTCATTTTTTGCCTGGGTATTGTGCTGGTATCGTGCGTGCCCACAAAGGTCAAGCCGACCGATAGGAACTTTATCGCCCCAAAGGTTACGCTCGAGTCATTTATGGTCCCTTTCTATGACGGCTATTGGTATATATCGAGCAAGGTAAAACCGACCAAAGGTCAAGCAGGAGACCGCGGGGCATTCCTGCCCATGACATTTGTCTTGAACATCAAGAATGACAACCCTTATCCGATCTGTCTTCAAGAAATAAAGTATACGGTTGTTTTTGACAAAGAGTTTGAAATGATTACAGCAGCCGAACAGGTTTCCAACTGGATTCCGCCGGGCATGGAAGATCAGGTCGCTTTGACCACAATGATTACCACACGGTCTGCGTTGCTGGGGCTTTTGCTCGCAAACGCCGTAAAACTGAAGGCCAAAGGGTGGAACGTCTGGGAGGCCCTTGAGCGATGGTGGAAAGGGGTGCCCGAGGGGACAGTCCCGGTCACTCTGAGCCAATGTGCGTTTACATTTACGGCCGATGGGGTAACACGGGTGTATCCCTATGAGGTTACGGCACAGTAATCAGGGGATGTTCTGGTAACTTGAAAAGGGGCCAGACCCCATGGTTTGACAAAGCAACAGGGTCTGACCCCCACACGGTGAGGAAGAATATGGGACTTTACGACTTTACGTTTTACGACCTGATAAATCGTAATGCGACCAATTACAGGGAAAGGGATGCATGGTTCGAGGTCGATGGAAAGCGGACCGTGACCTTTTCTCAGTATAAAGAGCAGGTGGACCTCCTGGCTTCTGGCCTGCGCAGGACGGGCATCGAAAAAGGGGATCGTATCGGGGTTCTGGGAAAAAACAGTTTTGAATACTTTCTCCTCTATGGTGCCGTAGCCGCCCTTGGGGCCATTGTATTACCGATCAATTGGAGGCTTTCTGCCGATGAGGTGGCATTCAATCTAAATGACTGCGAACCCAAAGTGGTGTTTGCGGACCAGGACTTTCAGGCGACCATTGAGGGCATCAGGGATAAACTTCCCTCTGTGGGTGGCTATTTCAACCTGGGGCCTGAGGGGGGGAAGTTCTCAGACTTTGGGGCACTGATGGATCATGAGAAAGGCTTTGAGCCGGAGAATGTATCCACCGATGACGGTTTTGTCATTATCCATACGGCCGCGGTGGCCGGCAGACCCAGGGGGGCCCTGCTGAGTCATGGCAATGTCCTGTGTGCGGATATGCATTTTGGATACTTCTTCAGTCTCACTCCGGATGATGCGCACCTCAATATCCTGCCACTTTTTCATGTGGGCGGCCTCTTTATGGTTACGTCGAGTTTTCACGCAGGGGTATTGAACGTCAATATGAGCAAGTTTGATGCGGAAAAGGCCGTGGAGATGATTGAAGAGAAAAGGATCTCCATGATGTTCACCTTTGCCCCCATCCTCTCCTCCGTCCTTGAGGCGCATGAAAAGAGCGGCAAAGACATCAGCAGCCTCAGGATCTCAGCAGGGCTGGATACACCGGAGACCATAGAAAAATACCAGAAGATCACCGGTGGGACCTTCTATTCCATGTATGGCCAGACAGAGACCTCGTGCGTGGCCACCTTCTGCGCCTATAACGAAAGACCTGGATCTGCCGGGAAGATGCTTCCCCTGGCCGAAGTCAGGCTTGTGGATGATTATGATCGCCCGGTCGCGGTGGGGGAGGTTGGAGAGATTACCATGAAAGGCCCGATGGTCTTTAAGGGTTACTGGAATCTCCCCAAAGACAACGATTACACCTTCAGGGATGGGTGGCATCATACGGGTGATCTGGGCCGGTTTGATGAAGATGGCTTTCTCTGGTATGCGGGCCGAAAGGCAGAAAAGGAGTTGATCAAGCCCGGGGGTGAAAATGTCTATCCGGCAGAGGTAGAAAAGGTGGTGCTTGAGCATCCTGCCATAGAACGGACTGTGGTCTTTGGCGTACCGGATCCCAAATGGAAGGAGGGGATCAAGGCGGTATGCCAGCTAAGGGAGGGCCAGACCCTGGAACCGCGGGAGTTGATCGACTTTGTGGGGGCGAGGATTGCGAGGTATAAGAAACCTCAATATGTGGAATTCATAGCCGATTTTCCACTCCTCGAAGACGGTGAGCCCGACCGCGCAAAGATAAAGGAGCTCTACGGGGGAGAACAATAAGGCCTTCCTCTCGCTATAGACAAAAGCCCTACCTTGCAGGTGGGGCTTTCTGTTTAACAGGGGGTGATCGACCTTGAGTGCGGAGGATTTCTTGATGTTCCATTTTACCGAAGAGCAAGAAATGATTCGGGAAATGGTTGGGAAACTGGCCAGCGACAAGATCGGACCTCTGGCAGAGAAGGCCGACATAACAGGGCATTCATCGCCCGAGATCGTCGGGCTTCTTGCCGAAAACGGTCTCTTGAGGATGTCTTTGCCGTCGGAATATGGCGGGATTGAGGCCAATTACACTACCATTGCCCTGGTGGTGGAAGAGCTGGCCAAGGTGGATGCCTCATCGGCCATGATCGTCTTTGTCAACCAGACGCTCCCTCAGATCCTAAAAGAGTGGGGAAACGCGGAGCAGAAGGCCCTGTTCTTTGGCCGCATGTCGTCGGATGACAGGATAAATGCCTTTTCTCTGACAGAGCCAAACTTTGGATCCGAATCGGCCTCCATACAAACCAGGGCGGTCAGGGAAGGAGAATACTACAGGGTAAATGGTACCAAGATCTTTGTGTCAAACGGCGACATCGCCGATTTTGTCACCGTCCTTGTCCGAACCGGGGAAGGGGAGAGGCACAAGGGTCTGTCTGCCCTGATCGTAGAGAAAGAGACCGAAGGGTTTTCAGTGGGGAAACATGAGAACAAGCTGGGTCTCAGGGGTACGGATGTCACGGAACTCATATTCGAAGATGCCCGGGTGCCGGAAAATAACCTGGTGGGTGAACCGGGAGGGGGCTGGGATATCCTTATGACAACAGCGGCGGATTTCAGGGCCTATGGTCCAGGTGCGATGGGAGTCGGGCTGGCGCAGGGGGCACTTGACTACGCGGCAGGATATGCCCGTCAAAGGGTGCAGTTTGGTGTACCCATTGCCGACCACCAGGCCATTCGATTTATGCTCGCTGATATGTGTATCAAGATAGAGGCGGCCAGGAGTCTCCTTTACCGGACGACGGCAATGATAGACGCTGGCTCTTTGGATCGGCACATGCGAAGCCGCCTCACTTCGGCAATCAAGTGTTTTGCCTCAGACGCGGCCATGGCAGTGACGACTGATGCGGTTCAAATCCTGGGAGGGTATGGGGTCATGAAGGATCATCCCGTGGAAAGGATGATGAGGGATGCCAAAATGATCCAGATCTTTGATGGAAGCAACCAGATCCAACGGGTTATTGTGGCCAGGACACTGTTACCCTGAATACCGGCAAAGCTCCGCCTCAAATCACAGGGTAAGCATGGCCCAGCCATGCTGGAGCTTTCCCCCTGTTTTTTGAGATGTCAGGGAGAAACACTATAAGACTTCATACACCGTAATGATCACTTGGGCTGTGCGTCGTTGGCCCGCTGCAACCGCGACAACGCCATTGAGCCATCTGTATTCCTCTGAGCCGGTTTCAAAAACGGGTGTCGTACGAAAATAGTATTCACTTGGGTCTACTTCATCCCCAGAGGCCAGTCTATCCATGACCTCTTCTGGGCCGTGACGCAGACCCCGATTAAAGACGTAAACCAGGGCGCCGTCATGAGTTTTTAACGTGTACCGCGCCTCAAGTTCAATAATGCCATCGCTTCGAATGATTTGCCAGTCAGCTCCTCCCGGCAGTACGCGTCCTGAGAGGCGGGGGCCTGTGAAAGCGCCACCCGTGATATTGATGATGCGCCTCTCCCCGTAGGATGAATGACCAACCAGCAGTGGGGTTTCCACATCGATTGTTGATGTGTAGAGAAAACGAAGGGATGGCGTTACCGAAACCCGCGGGATTTCTTCACCACTCATATCAATACCTCCGGTAACCAGCAGATTGAGGCTGCTCAGCGTTGGGGCGACCCTGCGCACAAATCCAAAAAACCAGGTTTTCCGGCCTCGGATACTTGTTTTTACCAGCCTGTTCTATCGGTGGCAGGTGATTTCAACAAGATTCCCGTCTGGATCACGGCAAAAGAGGTAGTCTGATCCATCTACCCGTTTTGCCGGCCCCTCCTCCATTTCGATCCCATGGGACTTAAGATCCTCGACCGTCTCATGGAAGTCCGCCGTCTCCAGGGCAATGTGCCGCATTGTTTTGGGGATGGTCTCGTTTAGGACCATCAGATGGAGCTGGGCATTTGGCCCCACCTGGTACCAGTGACCGGGAAATTTGAATGCTGGTCTGGGAATGGATTTCAATCCCAACACCTCTCCGTAGAATCTCGTGCATTTCTCCAGGTCCCGGACCACAATCCCCACATGGTTATAGCCTATAATACGAATCATTTTTGACCTCCCGAATCGATTGATAAAGGCAAGTGCCGATTGATATCATTCCCCCCTAAACACCCCTTGTGGGAAACAGGGGCAAGTATTTTGTGGTCTTCAAATTCACCACCACAATTCCCGAGGCAATAAACGCCAGGGCGAGCAAAAGATCAAAGGTGATCGGTTCCCCCAGAACGAGGCCACCCAGCAGGACACCGGCTATCGGCATAATGAAAATAAACGAATGAAGAGATACGGCCCCATATCTCTTGAGCATACCATTCCATGCCACAAAACCAAATGAGCCTGTCACAAGACCTTGGTAAAGGAGGGCAGCCAATACCTCTGCGTCCACACCGGCTATCATGCTGGCATCCCAGAGGTAGCCGGAGAGAAAGAAAAAGGGGATGGAAAACATCATGGGATAAAGCACAACCTGAAAAGGAAGAAACGCGTTTATGACCCTCTTGGTATAGACTGTGTTACATGCCCAGAGAAAGGCTGCCACCAGAATCAATAGATCGCCGACCTGTACGTCTGTGGTGCCCCCTTTTTTTCCAAAAAAGACCAGGATCATCCCTGAAAACCCCATGAGAAGACCCAATATCTTTTTCCAGCTGATTCGATCTCCGGGAATAAAGTAATGGGCGAGCAAAAGGACAAAAAAGGGTTGAAGATTGACGACCAGGGTCCCCCGGGAAGCACTGGTCTTGCTTATCCCGAGATAGAGCAAGGCCAGTTGCATAGTAAAAAAGATCGAGATAATCAATAGTTGGTGTGCTTGACCCTTTTTGATAAAAAGAGATCGGCGGGTGACCGTTGCCCACAGAAGAATAGCGATTGCGGCCAAACTGAATCGGAGCCCCGCCGTTGTAAATGTTCCAAAGCCAAAAAGGCTCATCTTTATGGCCACAGCATTTGCCCCAAAGATAATGCAAAGAATGGTGGTAAAGGTCCCGGCCAGAAATGGAATCTCCTGATTATGGGGTGGATCTTGAATCATCGGTTTACCAGAAGGCCCTTTGATGTCTGGAGGTCGGCTTGTTTATCCCCCTGACATAAGGGTTCTCAGGATATCCTCCTTACCCACAATCCCCACAAGCTTGCCCCGATCTACAACAGGCAGGGTGTGAAAATTTTTGTTCACCATGAGATCGGCCAGTTCCTCAATTGTCGTCTCCGGCCCGACAGTGACCGGATCTGACGTCATGGCATCGGCCACCGTGGTGGCCGCGATCTTCTGGACTTGCTTTTCGAAATGCTTTATAGAGGTCAAAGGAATAAAGCCATCCAGAAGGGTGAATAGGGTAGGGACGGGAAACCTTTTCTGTTGCGCAATCAGGTCACTTTGACAGATAATCCCCACAAGCCTTCCCTTCTCATTCACGACCGGGAGGCCGTTAAAACCCTTTTCGAGTAAAAGCCTTGCCGCCTGGGTGACCTCTGTATCGGGTGACACGGCGACAAAGTCTCTTGTCATAATGTCTTTTACGCGGAGCATGGCATCACCTCTCGTTATCAGATTTCTGTTCAGCGACTATGGTCGGAAGAACCCCTGATGCCAGTTTTTCACCAATAAATCAGGGTATGATGGATCAAAAGAGCCCTTTCGAGGAGGATGAGTATAGGGAAATCGCACTGGTTGGTCAAGGCCGAGACCGCTCCACAGGATTGCGGTTGGCCGGGATGTGCCTATTTTTCGCCCAAAAAAAGAAAGACCCGCAAGACCGACATCCGTCCTTGGGCCTTTCATGGTTATCGGAAAGTTAAAGGTTTTATCAGGCTATTGAGGCTAGGCTATCAGGTCAATCCTCCGACAAAGAAGTGCACATATTGTAATGAGCTTCCCAACATGGCGTTATTTTGCCGGTACCAATCTCTTCTTCCCTTTTTTTGGAGATGACCGGTCCAAAAGATGCACGCACACTCGAGAAGCTCAGGATCAAAATCAGGCGACACCCGGTCACTGTATTTCTATTTGAGTGAATGCAAGAATGGTGCAAAATGAGTCAAAAGGGACCTATTTTTTTAAAAAAGATTAAATTTTTGACTGGTTATAACCCCAAGGGGCCGGACCTGAGACCAGAGTCCGGTGTAGAAATGTTATGGCAAAGCCACCCCAACTATGGCATGAATGCCATAGAGAGTCAGTATGCTGTTTCCAAATTTCTAAAACGGGGGCCAATGTATCATGTCTACACTACCTGTTGGGAAGATTGACACAAACATTCTCCAAGAACTCCTGTCTGAGTATACCCACAGTGGGGACAGGGTGGTCATCGGCCCGGCCATCGGAGAAGATGCCGCTATCATCGATATGGGAAACAACAATTACCTGGTCACCAAGACAGACCCCATCACCCACGTGACCGGCGAGGTCGGGCATTATGCCGTCAATATCAATGCCAATGATATCGCTGCCATGGGGGGGAAACCTCTCTGGTTCCTGGTCACCATCCTCATGCCATTCGGTACCCAGGCGGATGGTATAAGGAAAATCTTTTCTCAGCTATCCCAGAGCTGCCAGACTTTGGGCATCGCCTATTGTGGCGGGCACACAGAAATAACCCGGAGCGTGAATACCCCGGTAGTGATCGGCCAGATGCTGGGGGAGATTAGCCGACACAACCTCAAGCCCAGTTCAGGGGCGTGTCCGGGGGATGATTTGATTATGACCAAATCCGCGGGCATCGAGGCCACGGCCATTATAGCCATCGAGAAGGCCGCGGAACTTGGGGCATATTTTGACGATGCCGTTATTGGGAAGGCCAAAAAATATCTCCATGACCCGGGAATCAGCGTGGTCAAGGAGGCGGGAATCGCTGCAGGTCTCAGGGAGGTGCACGCCTTGCACGATCCAACCGAGGGTGGTATTGCCACGGGAATTTTTGAGCTGGCAACTGCAAGTCAAGTGGGCGTGGAGGTTTACGGCGATAGAATACCCGTTGGTGAGGAGACAGCCCTTCTCTGCAACCATTACGGCATTGACCCCCTCGGTAGCTTTGCATCGGGGGCCCTTCTGATTGCAGCATCATCTTCGGTTACCCAGGAATTGATGGACACGCTCGCGGCACAGGGCATCCGCGCAACCCGTATCGGGTCAATGCGCGCCAAAGGAGAGGGGATGAGGCTGATCGATCAGAACGGGGCCAGGCCTTTGCCTGTATATCAGCAGGATCAGCTCTCCAAGATCTTTGGATAGACCCCATGCCGCGCCCGAATGTCCTAGACGAATGCCACAACGGTCTTGACCGCCCTGTGGCGTTCCTTGTTGAGATTGATTTCGATCATTTTTTTAAAATCACCGAGGGCAAACCGGTGAGTGACCATCTGGGCGAGATCGGCTTCTTTTTTTTGCGCCATTTCAATTGCCATCTCAAAGATGTGCCTTTTTTCACCCCTGTGGGACACGGCGCTCGTGCCATACACCCCTTTTAGGGTCTGCATCTTCAGCCAGAGGGGGGTGGGGTCGAGCTTTACCGTGTGCCCGATGCCCACCATACTGAGGGTCCCCTGGCCGGCCAGAGATCTCATGGCAGTATTGAGGGTCTGCGAGTTGCCCACCACGTCGAAGATGCGGTCAAACCCCCCCATAAGGATGTCCTGGCCCATCATGGGGCGATATCGGATGGCACCTGTGATTTTCTCGGCCTGGCCAAAGAAGTCCCTGCCCATGACAACCCTGTCGGCCCCGGCCTTCTGGCACAGCCCGGCGGCAAAGGCCGATCTTTCCGCCACCGTGACATGGCAGTCTATCTCAAGGGCCCGGATGGATCGGACGATCAGAGACCCGATCACGCCTCCGCCGATGACCAGGACCTTGTCCCCCTGCTCGGGCATGCTGGTCATCACGCTCTGAAGACCCACGGAGAATGGTTCGATAAGCGTCCCCACCTCGACTGGCATCTGTGGGGGCAGTCTAAAGACCTGGCTCTTATGGGCCACGAAATACGGCGCAAAACCGGCACTTGTCTCCGAGCAGATGCCAATAAACATGCCGGGTGCCAGGTCGCCTCTGGCAGTATTTTCACAGGCGGCATACATGCCCGAGGCGCAGGGCCTGCAGACCGGGTCTATTCCCCGGGGTTCGCAGGTAAGGGCCGGGGCAACGGTCACCCGGTCACCGAGAGCAATCCCCTCTGTGTCAGGGCCTTTCTCTACAATCTCTCCGCAGATCTCGTGACCCAGGACACAGGGAAAGGAGGTAAATGGGCTGGCCGTAGGCGGGTCCTTCAAAAAAAGCAGGTTCAGGTCGCTGGCACAAAACCCGCTCATAAGGGTTTTGACCTTGACCCATTGCGGTGAGGGCAGTTCGGGTTCGGGGATGTCGGCCAGCCTGATCGTGGCCAGGACCCCGGAATAGAAAAGCCTTTTGTAGAGGGGCCCAAGGGCCTTCAGGGCCAACCACTGCGGAACAGACACGGAAAAGGTCAAGGCCTTCATCGGCTACTCCATCTTAAAGCCTTCCACAAACTGAAGGGTGGCCGGGCTGACCACGGTCGGGTCGGTAAGCACATTCACACAGGCCGGTTTGCCCGAGGCCAGCGCCCTTTTGAGTGCCGGGCCGATGTCTTCGTCCCTTTCCACCTCTTCACCGTACCCGTCCAGGGCCTGGGCCAGTTTGTCGTAATGGACGGAGCCGAGCACCGAACCAAAGACCCGATCACCGCCATAGGCGAGTTCCTGGCCGTGTTTGATCATACCCCAGGCACCGTCATTGTTGACCACGCAGACAAAGGGAAGGTCGTGGCGCACGGCCGTGCAAAACTCCATGGCATTGAGGCCAAATGAGCCATCCCCGTTTATCACCACGACGGTCTTTTCCGGCCGGGCCGCCTTGGCACCAATGGCAAAGGGTATGCCCGTGCCCAGACAGCCAAACTGCCCGCTTGCCGCGTGCAGGACCGATGCCCGTTCTTTGGCCCTCACCCCCACAAGTCCAAAGTAGGATGTATCACCACCGTCAATGACATAAATGGCATCGTCCCCGATCGCCCGACGCACCTGCGCCACGAGGCGGGCCGGATGAATGGGATGCGAAGGATTGTCTGCTGCCCGGGTCTCGCCTTCAACCAGGGGCAGATAGGCCTCCTTGAGGCCCTTTAGCCAGGCTGAATGGTCTCGCTTTTCCACGACCCTGTTGAGTTCCCGCAATGCCAGGTCCAGGTCTCCCACCAGGCCGACATCCGACACGCGATTCCGGTCTATCTCTGTCGGGTCAATGTCCACCCGCACCACCTTGGCCTGTGGAAAGATCTGCCCGAACATGAGAAGCCAGTTAAACCTGACCCCCAGTGCCACGACCAGGTCGGCCTGGCCCAGTACGGTCAAAACGGCCATCAAACCGCCGTCCCACAGGGATAATGGGTGTTCGTCCGGTACCGCACCCCGTCCGGCATTGATCAGGGCAAAGGGGATGCCCGTGGTGTTGATAAAGGTCTCAAGGGCCTTGTCACACCGACTCAGACCCACACCACTCCCGCCAATGATAAAAGGCCTTTCTGCCTTGTTGATGATCTCGGCCGCAGCCCCAAAAAGCGACGGGTCGGGCAGGGTCTTGGGTGCCCTGCCGCCTCTTGGGGGCCAGGCAAGCCCCTCTGTCTCCACCCGGGCATTGAGGACATCCGGAGGCAGCTCAAGAAAGACCGGTCCTGGACGGCCTGAGACGGCATGTCGAAAGGCCGTTGAAATATATTCGGGGATACGTTTGATATCGAGGCAGATGTCGTACCACTTTACAGTAGACTTGATCATGTCCGCCTGTTTGATGTCCTGCAAGGCCCCAAGGCCCCGGTCCCGGATGGGCGCGGTCCCGCTGATGAGCACAACGGGCACGTTTTCCTGGTAGGCATTCACCAGGCCTGTCAGGGTGTTGGTAAACCCCGGGCCGGCTGTGACCAGACAGACGCCCGGTTCGCCGGTGACGATTGCCCAGGCATGGGCCATCATGGCCGCAGCCTGCTCGTGCCGGACGTCAATGAGCCTGAGGCCAAATTCGAGGAAGCCGTCATAGATCCGGTCAATATGCCCCCCCGAAAGAGAAAAGACGGTATCAACCCCTTCCACTTCTTTTAGATACCTTGCCACCAGGTGGCCGCCGAAAATCTCAGTCATAAACCCCCCCTTTCTGCTTGCTGGTTAACCGATAATTAAATTGGGATGGACTCATCTCAATTTTAGATATATATAGTATCAATTCAAGAAACCCTTTTCGACCATTACTCGTGTGAAGCCTGTCCCCCCGAGAGCGGGGAGCCGGAGTCCAGAAGTGATTGATCTTAAGTGTTACGCCGATTCAAGATCAGCCGTCAACATACACCAAATTATGGTCTCGTATGATTTGGGACCATAACATGGTTTGCAATCACAAATGGCGCGTCGCGCCAAAGGGAGAGAGGTCCTCTCAGGAGTCCTCATACCTCCTTGTGATTACAATGTAAACACTTTAGGGTTCTGCTCAGTGAGAGCGACCTGGTAAAAAGAGGAGGGACCAAAATGCGAAGGAATACGATGATTGCGGTGCTGGTTGCCTTGTTGTTGCTAGGATGCAAGGCGGGTCCGGCAGAGAAGAGCCAGTTTATAGGTGACACAAAAGGGATGGTGAGAGACACCACAATCGAGGCGGTTCACGAGGTGTGGGTCACGCCTGACGTAAGATGGGAGAAATTCAAGAAAATTTACGTTGCTCCGGTCAATATACAATATGTCCGGGAATGGACGGGTTGGGAGAAGATGAGTCTGGCCAAATTTGATCCAGAAGACTTCCGAAGACTCGCAGATTTTACCCGGAAGACCTTTATCGAAGCCCTCCAGAACAACAAGAAAGAAAACGCCCCAAAGGTCGCTGACCACCCGGATGCGGAAACGATTATCTTGGAGCTGGCCATCACCGAGGTCGTTCCCACAAAGGCATGGCTGAACACGGTCGCCTATGCCGGCATCTGGATGGCGGTGGACAAGGGCTCGATCGCAATGGAGGGCCGCCTTCGTGATGGGGAGACTTCCGAGATCGTCGCCAAGTTCATCGATCGCGAAAGGGGCAAAGAGAACATCTTGAGTATCAAGGATCTGACATGGTACTCGCATGTGAAGTCGGTTATAGTGGAATGGGCAGATCAGTTTGTACAGGCTGTCAACGCAGAGGAAGGCGAACTCATCAAAGACTCGAAACCTGTCGAACTCAAGCCGTGGTAAGGGCTGTCACCTGACAGAGAGAATGGTATTTCGAGAACCCCCATTCCCCAGTCTAGACTCCAATTTTGATGGTCTCGTAAAAAGTCGAAAATGCTTTCTTTACGTCACTCCGGCGAAAGCCGGAATCCAGTGTTTTCAAACGGTCAAAAAACCCCTGGACCCCGTTTACCGGATCGAGTCCGGCACAGGCTTCAACGGGGTGACGACTTTTTACGAGACCATCAATTTTGAAAAGAGCTAAAACGATACAGTTCTACGAGTTTGTCAAAATGGATACGGCTTTACTAATCGACGAGCATCAGACAGTACACATTTTGAGTTTGTGTCTTCTCGCTGAGGGTTTCAATAAAAAAGCCATTGTTTCTTGCTGTCTGATATACGTCAATCCCGCATGCCTCCATTGAAGGTCTTGCCCTGTCCCCAAAGGTACATGGATCTCCCTTGGGTTTTGCGCATTCCTTGCACAGAAGACAGGGGCCGGCCAGGAAAACGATTGCCTTATAGTACCCGTCTTTGAAGATCTCCCCTTCGAGGTCGGTCAGCATTTCAAAGTACTTTCTAAAGCGTTTTCCCCGGTCCGGTGTTCTGGGGGCCTCTATATGGAACAAGATTGCCCGATGGTAGGAGTCAATGACTGCCCTGGTCTGCACCGGTGTGGGTGTATGCGGCGGGCAACAGTAGCCTTTGTCATAGGAGGGGCATCCAAACCGACATTTGAGCAGCACCCATGGGGCTGTTACAACACTACTCGGGTGGATCTGTTTGGCATGCGTTGCCCCTCTCTCGACGGCCTCTTCACAATATTTTTCTAAACCTACATCATTCATGATAATCCTCGCTTAAAAGATCTCTTGATTTTTGACATCTTTTCCCCGACTCATCTTTTTCCTGTACCACCTGGACAGGATCTTCACACCGGGCACAAAGATGCCTCCAACACCCATACCGATAAAGGCCCTCCCCACTGTTGCCATGGCCATGTTAAAGGCGCCTGCAAAGATCAGTGTTCCAGCGCAGGCAATCAGCGTAAAGATGGTGATCACACGCCTCGGTCCCAAGGTATCGGAGAGGACTCCAACCGGAGGCTGGACAGCGGCATAGACATAAAAATAGGAAGACGACATCAGGCCCAGGGCCGTCGCATCGGCGTCGAATTCAAGGATAAGGTCATGGGCCAGGACGGTGGGCGAGATGCGATGAAAGCAGGCGAGGAAATAGCTCGCGCCCATGACCCAAAACATATCCGGGACAGGCCCTGATCCGGGGTTCGCCTGTCTGCGTGAGTACACGCACAGGCAGGCCGGAACGACAAAAAAGAATGATGATTTAGCTTTCGATCTTGAAATTTAAGTAGGGATCTCTTTGATGCAGCGAAACCCGAGCCAGTGGGCCCCGTTAATGGGGTCCTCAGGGGTCCAACGACAGGTCGCCCTGACAAATGTTGCGGAACCCAGAAAGCATCCTCCCCTCATGGGCAAGTACCCCTCGAGCCATTGGCCTTCGCACATCTCCCACACATTACCGCACATATCGTAACACCCATAGGGGCTCATTCCTTTGTGAAAGAGGCCGATTTCCGATGTGTGGCCCAGACCATATTCCCTGGAATTACATCTATCCGGAAGAAACTCATGCCCCCATGCCCACCAGCGGCCATCGGTTCCGCGGCCGGCCTTTTCCCACTGGGCTTCGTCCGGAAGTGATTTCCCTGCCCATTTGGCATAAGCCCTGGCATCATTCCACCCGATAAAGACAACTGGAGTCATGGGTTTTCCCCAAACAGGGTGGTTTAGGGCAATGGGCTCTCGATGTCCTGTCTCTGTGATGAATTTTTGATACTGGTAGTTGGTCACCGGATACCGATCAACATAGTAAGCCTCCAGATACACGGTGCGGGCAGGTATCTCCGTGATGAAAATGGGGGTTTCTCTCTCATCCAACATGAATATCTGCCGAAGTTCCTCTTTGGTTATCCCCATGGTAAACCGGCCCTCAGGCACCAATACCATCTCCGCACCGTCTATGGGGGAAACAATGGTCTCAGGGAAGGGTCCGACTGAAGGGGGGGCATTTCTGTCTTTCATCAAAAGGCCTCCCGGTAGATCGATCGGACATCTTCCTCGGTTGGATCCCTTGGATTGGGGACAAAAAGCCTTGCCTGATTCATGCCACCCTCGACCAATTTGGGGAGGTCTCCTTCAGGAATGCCATAGTCGCGCAGATGAAAAGAAACCTGAATCGAACCCAGAAGCTCCTCCACAGCATCTGCGGCCAGGCTTGCCGACTCCAGGGGGGTGAGACCTTCGGTCCTCTTACCCAACAGAGCCGCAATCTTCGCGTACCGGTTGGGATTGCCGACGAGGTTATAACGCATCACATACGGCAGCATTATCGCATTGGAACGGCCGTGGGCCATATGATACTCGGTCCCCAAGGGGTAGGCCAGGGCATGAACAGCCCCGAGTCCCCCGCTGGCAAAGGCCATCCCTGACATGAGGGATGCCAGCGACATATGGTAGCGAGCCGTCAGGTTAGAGCCCTTGGCCCAGGCCATCGCCAGATACCCGCCAATCAACTCGATGGCCTTCTCGGCCAGAATATTGGAAAACGGTGTGGCGTTTACAGAGACATATGCCTCAATGGCGTGGCATAGGGCATCTATCCCGGTATCGGCAGTCACGGCGGGCGGCATGGTGACGGTCAAAAGGGGATCTACAATGGCCAGATCTGGAAGGGTATAGGAGCTGTAGACGACCTTCTTGGTATTTTCAACCTCATCTGTGATCACCAGGACACGGGTGACCTCACTTCCGGTGCCGGCGGTAGTCGGTATCAGGATCTTTGGCACCCCCCTTTTCCTGACCAGATCCATTCCGCACAGGTCCAGGATGTGGCCCTCATTGGTGGCCACAACCGAAACCCCTTTTGCCACGTCTAACGAACTGCCCCCGCCAAGGCCCACCACCTGATCACAACCCTCCGATCGGAATTGTTCTGCTGCCTCATCCACCAATCGGGCGGGTGGCTCCGGTAACACCCGGTCATAGATGGAATAGGCGATGCCCGCGTTTTCCAGGGGTTTCTGAATGGATGGGAGGAGATCTGCCCGAATCACCCCGGGATCGGTCACGATCAGGACCTTTCTACCGCCCAACTGCTGGACTTCCTCGGCAACAGCTCGGACGGAGTCCAGGCCAAAAAGGATCTTATTTGGGGAATAGAAAGAATGGGTCTTTCCCGGCACGATTCCAGACATAAGAGAACCTCCTTCTTTATGAGATGCTCCCGGCGCTAAAGCCGGGGTCTTGCCTAAGGGTGGGGTTAGTCGGTGTGCCGTTTGGAGGAATGGCGCCAGATTTGATACCTATCCTGGAGAGTCCCATAGATCCCTTTGGGCAAGAAGATGATCAACGACACCAACGCCAGTCCGTAGACCATCTCGGAGATCCCCACGAACTTGACCCCATAGGCCACCCTGATGTATTCATCCAGGGCAACGATCATGGCCGTGCCGATCATGGGTCCCCAGAGGGTGTACATCCCTCCCAGAATGGCCTTAAAGGCGATGTCCAGAGACGGCATCACCCCGGATAGGGTGTGGGGGTTCAAGTAGGTCACATACTGGGCGTAGAGCACGCCGCCCATGGCAGTAAAAAAGGCACTGATCATGGTGACGGAGAGTTTGTATCGAACAATACGGACACCCAGGGTGGAAGCGGCGATTTCGTCCTCCCCGATGGCACGAAGGGCCTTTTGCATCTTGGATCGATCAATCAGTTTCCACATCACCAGACCCCCCAGGAGAAAGATGAGGGCGAGGTAGTAGAAATAGGACTTCTGGTCAAATTGCATGTACCAGAGCGATGTCCCCGTCCTGTTTAGGGTGAACCCCAGTGAACCCCCTGTATAGTGGCGGAAGGCCACCAATAAAAGGGCAACGACTTCACCCAGGGCGAGTGTGAGCAAGGCGAAATAGTCGCCGATTACACCAAACCGGAAACAGGCATACCCCACCACGATGGCCAGCAAAACCGCCGCGATCCCGCCAAGGGCCATACCAATCCAGGGAGAAAGCCCGATATTGTTAAAGAGAAGCCCGGCGGTATAGGCCCCAAGCCCCAGAAAGGCGCCATGTCCCAGCGAGACCAGACCGAATCGCCCCATATATGACCATGCCGTTGCCACAAAAGACCAGATAAAGATCAGGGTGATGATATGGAGGATATAAGGAGATGAAACCACCAGGGGAAGACCAAAAAGACACCCGAAGATGACAATCACCGGCACGCGTTTCAAGGTCCGCCTCTCCTCTATCTCGATCCCCTGACGCCCATGAGACCCTGCGGCCGCACAAGGACTACCAGGATAAAAATGACGAGGACAATGATCTCAGAGACTTCCATGGAGGTGAGCACCGCGGATACCGAGGTGACGATGCCGATAATAAAGGCGCCGATAAATCCCCCCAGGAGGTTTCCCATGCCACCCAGGACCACAATGATAAAGGCCATCAACGTAAAGCTCCCGCCAAAATGGGGGTGAACCGAATAGATAGGAGAGAAAAAGGCGGCGATGATGCCGGTCAACCCCCCGCCCACCATCAGCGTGATCAAATAGATGCCTCCGGGGTTGACACCCATCAGCCGGGCACAGTCAACGTCCTGTGCGATTGCCCGTATGGCGAGCCCCGTGTAAGTATGGTTAAGAAAGAGGTAGAGGCCTGCCAGGACCACCAGCGCCCCGATAAAGGCAATAAGACTCGATGTCTTAATAAAGACGTTTCCGATGCTCAGGACCGGCAAATAGACCTGGATGCCCCTCAGGTCAGCCCCCCATATGACATGGGCCAGATTCTCAAACACGATAATCAATCCGGCAAGGGCCAGGAGCTGGTTCAATCGATGGGCCTTTAAAAGGGGTTTGATGACGATCAGCTGGAGCAATCCCCCCCAGATGGCCATGACGACAATGGCAACCCCGCAGGAGATCAGAAATGGCACGCCATAGACGGCTGACAGGGTGTAGATGACGTACATTCCTAGCATGACGCATTGACCATAGGCCATGTGGATGACCTTTACGACCCCAAAGATCAGGTTGAGGCCAAAGGCCAGCAGTGCCAGGACACCCCCCAGCAGTAGACCATTGACCAATGCGTTTAGAATGAGTACGGACAACGTTTAGATCCCGATATAGGCCTGGCGTATATAGTCCTCATGGGAGAAGGAATCCCTGTCTCCCTGGAGTCTTACCATCCCTGATTCGAGGAGGTAGGCCCGATCGCACAACTGAAGGGCCTTTCGTACATTCTGCTCCACCATCAGGATAGAATACCCCTGCGATTTTATCTTGCCCACAAATTCAAAGAGTGACGAGACGATCAACGGCGCCAGGCCCGACGAAGGTTCGTCAAGCAGGACCAGCCTGGGCCTGGACATCAGGCTCCGGGCGATGGCCAGCATCTGTCTCTCACCCCCGCTGAGGGTGTCTGCCAGCTGGTGCTGCCTCTCGCCGAGGCGGGGAAAAAGCTGGTAGATCTCATCCAGACTCCGGCCAAAAGAGTCCCTCGCGCGTTTGATAAAGGACCCGATCTTGAGATTCTCAAACACGGTCAGTTGCGGAAAGATCTTGCCTCCCTCGGGAACATGAGAGATCCCGAGCTCGACAATTCTGTGGGCGGGGAGCCTTTCGATAGACCTTCCCAAAAAGGTGATTTTCCCGTTTTTGGGCGGTTTTAACCCGGTTACGGCCTTTAGCAGGGTGCTCTTTCCTGCCCCGTTTGGCCCCACTGTGATGACCGTCTCTTTCTCAGCAACATTGAGATCGAGGCCAAAGATGGCCTGGAACTCCCCGTAAAATACATCGATCCGTTCGACCTTTAGCATCCGATCCTCGCCCGCGTCCCCTCTACACCGCATCACTACCAAGATAGGCCTCAATGACCTTTTCGTTGGCTGCGATCTCTGCCGGGGTTCCCTGTGCGATCACTTCACCATAGTCCAGCACGGTCACGTGCTCCACAAGGTTCATCAAGGCGCTCATGATATGTTCCACCCATATGATGGTGATCTTCAATTCCGTATGGATCTTTTTCAAGACCTGAGATGTCTTCCGGATCTCCTCCTGATTGAGCCCACTCATGATCTCGTCGGCCAGAAAGAGCTCTGGCTCGGTTGCCAGCACCCTGGCCATTTCGAGACGTCGCAGGTTACCCGCTGTCAATTCCTGAGGCATGGTTTCTTTGTGCACACGAAGACCCACGAAATCGAGCCATCCCATGGCATCTTCCTGAACCTCTTTTTCCGATCGAGACCGGCTTGATTTACCAAACATCGCGCCGACCATGACGTTTTCAAGCACCGTCATTTCTTGAAAAGGCCGGGGGATTTGAAAGGTCCTGGCAATCCCCAGACGACAGACATGATCCGGTGTGAAACGGGTGATATCCCTTCCCTTGAAGATCACCTGACCCGATGAGGCCGGATACACACCGGAAATCGCATTAAACAAAGTGGTCTTTCCGGACCCATTTGGCCCGATAAGCCCGCAAAAGCCCCCTTCCCCCACCTGGAAGTCCACACGGTTAAGGGCCCGGAATCGGCCAAAAAATCGGCTTATTGAAATGGCCTCCAACATGATGCTCATCTCACGGCAAACAGGATTTGGGCAAGGGAGCCCCCTGGGGCTTCTGCCAGGGGGCCGTCCCCCACCATGGATCACCCGCGTCCCATGGGTCCGCATGGACCCCTGGGCACCCAAAACCATGTCCACTATTTTTCGGCCAATGGAGAGTCCGAAGGGATCGGGAGTTTTGGTTCCATGCTCTGCATGGCCGTGGGCCAAACGATCTCGACCTTCTCATTCACCCATTGCATAGCCACGGGATAGGAGTCCAGGTTCTGTCCCGAGTACTCATCTTCAGGCGGGGCAAATTTCATCCCGTACCCCGATGGTGTACCCCCTGCGGGAAACTTGAGGTCCAAGGCCGCCTTCCGAATGTTGTCAGGGGTCAGCGCCCCGTACTTCTCCACCGTATAATCCAGGGTCTTTAAGAGCATCCATGCATGGCCAAACCCCATTGTTGCATGGGCTGGCGGGGAAGATTCACCATATTTTTCCTTATACCGCTTTAAGAAGTCCTCGACCACCGGTCTGATATCGGCCTGGAGCTTGCTCAGATCGAGGTTCTGCGCGGGGGCTGTATCGATGTTAAAGAGGTACTCGGTCAATTCCTTTCCCAGTTGTTTTTCCAGGTTGGGGAAATTGGCATATCCTGCGCCATGCCCGATGAGCGCCTTGGTCTTGAGCCCCAGTTCCCTCGCCTGCCTGATGAAAAGCACGATATCCGGATAGTACCCGGTATGCAGGATGGCATCCGGTTTGGCCATCTTGAGCTTCAGGATCAAAGAGGAGAGGTCTTTGGCCTTATGGTTGTATGCCTCATTCAGGACCACCTTCATCCCGTATTGTTTGGCACGTTCCATATTTGCCTTTTGTACACTCGTGCCATAGGGCCCGTCCTCGTAGATAACGGCAAGGCGCAGATCCTTGGGGTCTGAATAGCCCAATTTGGAGAGGTTGTCTTTTAGAAAGTCGACCGAAGTCTTACCCCATTGGGATCCCATGGGCTGGGGCCGGAACACGTAGTGCTGATGTCTCCCTTTCACCACTGCATCCGAAATGGAGATGGTAATCCAGAGGATGGTCTTGTTCCTGTCGCAGACAGGGGCCAGTGGCACGGCGATCGAGCTCGAATATATCCCCAGGATAATGGGGACCTTTTCGACGTCAATGAGGCGCTCTGCCTCCCGGATCGCCACATCAGGACTCGACTGGGCATCGGAGATCACCGGGACGATCTTGTGCTTCCCGCCGACTCCCCCTTTTTCGTTCCACATGTCGATGGCTATCAAGGACCCCCTTTGGCCTGCCTCGGCGCCGGCAAGGGCAAAAGAGCCGGTAATGGAGTACAATACCCCGATTTTTAGTTCGTCCTTTGCAGCGGCCTGTGGAACGATGCAAAGGAGAATAGCGGCCAGAATTCCAATCCAGACACCTGACTTTTTCATCATGCACCTCCTATAACCAAGATAGAAGTTAATGTAAAAGGGTCTTTGACCCTGGTAACGAAGTTTCTGGACACCTTATTCTTGACGGTGTGATCCCCGCTGTCCAACTCAGGCCCTGGTAGCCCTTTCCTGGTCGCTAATATCACCTTTTTTGTAACGTTGTCAATCCTCTTGCCTTAGGCAGGTCTTTTCTCTCTCCCACGACTCTCCGGCCTCCTTCCCGGGGCACGGTTCTCCCGCCTCAGCCCTGCACCTGGTGAGTGGAGGTAATATGTTTGACACACCACACAGAAATTTCTATGATCCTGCCCGCGAAAAAACGTATCAATTTAGCCGTATCTTCTCAATAATTAGGGGTAAACACGTTAATTGTCAGGAGGTCTGGATTCCGGCTTTCGCCGGAATCATTCATGCAAGAGGCTTGCACCCCGATGGA